>JBAVJR010000090.1:0-4940 GCA_049687855.1 Steroidobacteraceae bacterium
CGCCTGCACGCGCTCGCCCAGTTCTCGCAAGCGACGGATCTCGCGCAGGCGCTGCAGCAGCGCCACGGCCAGCACGACCGCCACGGCACCCAGCAGGATCAGCGCGAACATCAAGGTGTGATTCTCCGGGCTGGCCATGTCCTTGTCGGCCGCGGACACCTGCGTTCCAGCAAGGTGTTGTAGTTGTTTTCCTGCATGTCCCAGGCTTGCGTGCGCAGCATATAGGAACGTGTCGCGCGCACCCTCTGGATTCACCATAATGCACAGGCTGTTCGACTTGTCGCGGCGGTGCCGAGACCTTAACCTTCGCGCCGGCCGCGCCGCCGGACCCTCGTCCCCTCCGTCCTGGAATCACCCGCATGTTCGACGTCCAGTTCGCCCGTCGCCAGATGATCGAGCAGCAGGTCCGCGCGTGGGACGTGCTGGACCTCAAGGTGCTCGATGCCCTGGGCCGGGTGCCACGCGAGGAATACGCCCCGGCGGGCTATCGCGAGATCGCCTTTGCCGACACCAGCGTGCCGCTGGCGCATGGCCAGTGCATGCTGGCTCCGAAGGTGGAAGGCCGCATCCTGCAGTCGCTCGAAATCCAGCCGCATGAGCACGCACTCGAAGTCGGCACCGGCACCGGCTTCTTTGCAGCCTGCATCGGGCAGCTCGCCCGCAGCGTGCGCACCATCGACCTGTTCCCGGACTTCGTCGCCGGCGCCAGGCAGGCATTCGCGCGCACTGGCATCCACAACGTCGTCGCGGCGACGGCCGACGCCATGCAGTTCGCAGAACGAGACGCGTACGACGTCATCGCCCTGACGGGCTCGCTGCCGGTCTACGATGCCCGGTTCGAACGCGGGCTCAAGGTCGGCGGCCGGCTGTTCGCGTGCATCGGCAGCGGTCCGATGCTCGAGGCGGTCCGGGTGACTCGCACCGGGCCTGCCGACTGGTCGCACGAGAGCCTGTTCGAGACGGGGATGCCCGCTTTGCTGCATGCGCCAGGGCCGCCGCAGTTCGTCTTTTGAACCTGCGGGAGCGGGGGGCTAGCCAATCGGCCCGCAGGTGATATAGTCTAGTACAACACTAGTTGACCAATCGCGCGGCCATGACCGTCACGGTGCACTCATGACGACGAAATCCTTCCTTCTCGCCTGCAGCGTTGCCGCTGCCCTGCTGGGCACGGCCCCGGTCCACGCCGAGAACCTGATCGAGGTGTACCAGGACGCCGTCCGCAGCGACCCGCTGGTGCGCGAAGCCGAAGCCCGGCGCGCGGCCGCGCTCGAACTCAAGCCGCAGGCCCGCGGCCTGCTGCTGCCCCAGATCAACGTCAACGGCCAGGTCGCGACCCGTGAGTCGGATGGCACTTCGACCTTCACGCAGCGGTTCGACACGGACAACGACCCGAACACGCCGGCCGTCATCGTGCCGGTGCCGAACACGCAGTCCACCAGCTCGGACTTCTGGAACTACCAGGCCGAGATCACGCAATCACTGTTCCGCTGGGACCAGTGGCAGGCGCTGAAGCGCGCCGATGCGGAAGTGGCCGTGGCCGAGGCCACCTATCGCGCCGCGCAGCAGAACCTGCTGGTGCGCGTGAGCCAGGCCTATTTCGACGTGCTCGCGGCCGAAGACACGCTGGAAGCGGCGCAGGCCACGCTCGAAGCGTTCAGCCGGCAGCTCGAGCAGTCGGAGAAGCGTTTCGAGGTCGGCCTGATCGCCGTCACGGACGTGCAGGAATCGCGCGCCGCGCACGACAGCGCGACGGCCGGCGTCATTGCTGCCAAGCGCCTGCTCGCAACCTCCCAGGAAGTGCTGCGTGAACTCACCGACAAGGACTACAAGTCGCTGGTGAAGCCGGCGGAACAGATGCCGCTCGACAAGCCGGACCCGGCGGACGAGCAGGCGTGGGTGGACCTCGCGCTCGCGAACAACCTCGACGTGATCGCGGCACGCCTGAGCAGCGAAGTGGCGAGCGCGAACGTCAAGGTCGCCGAGGCCGGGCATTACCCGACGGTGGAACTCTTCGCGCAGCGCAACGAGTTCGACTCGGACTCGACCCAGACCAACAACGGCCTCACGGGCCCGGCCGACGCGAGCCAGACGCAGGACACGATCGGCGTGCAGGTCGTCGTGCCGATCTTCAGCGGCGGCGTGACGCAGTCGCGCGTGCGAGAACAGGTGCACCTGCACCGCGCAGCCCGCGAGAAACTGGAAAGGACCATGCGTTCGGCCGAACGCGAGACGCGCGACGCGTACCTGGGCGTGCTCGCCGAAAAGGCGCGCGTGCAGGCGCTGCAGCAGTCCGTGAAGTCGAGCCAGACCGCGCTCGAAGCGACGGAAGCCGGCTTCGAAGTCGGCACGCGCACGACGGTGGACGTGCTCGATGCGCGTCGCCGCCTGTTCGAGGCGCAGCGCGAATACGCACGCAGCCGCTACGACTACCTGATCAACATCGTGCGCCTCGAATCGGCCAGCGGCGGCCTGCAGCAGGACGACCTCGACGCGATCAACGGCTTCCTGACGCAGCCGACGACTCTGCCCGCGGTCAGGCCGAAATCCTGAGCAGAGGCTCGACCATCGCGACCAGGCGGTCGACCGCTCCACGGTTGGCCGTCACTGCCTCGCGCCCGCGGGCGCCCGCGGCCTGCGCCCGCTGCGGGTCGCCGAACCACTCGAGCAGGCGATAGCCCAGCTCTTCCTGGCTGCGCACGACACGCAGTGCGCCGGCGTGTTCGAACATGTCGGCGATGTCCTGCGAATTGTGCGTGTGCGGACCCGAAAGCATCGGCAGTCCGAGCACGGCAGGCTCGAGCAGGCTGTGCCCCCCGATCGGAGCGAGACTGCCCGCGACGAAGGCGATGTCCGCGGCGGCGTAGAACATCTGCAACTCGCCGAGCGTATCGACCAGGAACACCGGGTCGCCCTGCGCGGGCAGCGCGCCCGAACTGCGCTGCGCGCAGGGTATCCCGCGCTTGCGCAACAGCGCGCGCACCGCATCGAAGCGCTGCGGGTGCCGCGGCACCAGCAGCAGCAACGCGTCCGGATGGCGGGCACGCACCGCGGCGTGCGCTGCCAGCGCGGCCTCTTCTTCCCCTTCGTGCGTGCTGCCGGCGATCCACACGGGACGGCCTGCACCCCATTGCTGTCGCAGCGCACTGCCCGCCGCGACCGTTGCGGCTGGAATCGCCAGGTCGTACTTAATGTTGCCCGTGACCTGCACGCGGCCGGGGGCGGCGCCGATGGCGCGAAAGCGCTCGGCGTCGGCCGGCGTCTGCGCACCGATCAGGATGCCGTGCGACAGCGTGTCGCGGAACAGCGAGGCCATGCGCCGGTAGCGATCGACGGAGCGGGTCGAGACACGCGCGCTGCCGAGCAGCAGCGGAATCTGCCGCTGGCCGAGCTGGTGGTACAGCGTGGGCCAGATCTCGGTCTCGAGGATGATGACGACCTGCGGCTCGACCCGGTCGAGGAAGCGCCCGACCGATCCCGGCAGGTCGTACGGCAGGTAACTGATCTGCACGCCGTCCTTGAACAGCGACTTCGCCCGCTGCGCGCCGGTCGGCGTCACCGTGGTGAGCACGATCGACAGCGCCGGATGGCGCCGGTGCAACTCGGCGATGAGTCCGGCCGCGGCCTGCACTTCGCCCACCGACACCGCGTGAATCCACACGGACCCCGGCCGGCCAGGCCGCTGCACGAAGCCGAGTCGCTGCCCCAGGCGACCGCGGTACTGCGGGTTGAACAGGGATTTCCACGCTTCGTGCGCGAGCACGACGGGCGCGACGAGATAGATCAGCAGGACGTAGAGCAGTCGCATGTCGTGGGTTCAACCTGCTCCGGCACCGGCCAGCAGCATCTGCCAGTGCGCCCCGGTAAAGCGGTCGGCCGGCAGGCCCCTGGTCACTTTCAGCAGCGAGCGCCGCAACCGCGCGAGCACGGCTCGTTCCCACGCTCCACGCGCGCGGATCCGGCCGCGATCGAAGTCGAGCACGTAGATGTCGTTGCCCGCGCCAACGAGCAGGTTGTGCGCGTTCAGGTCCGCGTGCTGCACGCCGCGCGCGTGCAGCGATCCGACGCACTGGCCGATGGCTTGCCACGCCTGGATCGGCAACGGCGCTTGCTGCAGCGCCTCGGTCAGCGTGCGGCGCACCGGCAATTCCGCGGTGAGCAGGTCGGCGCGGTAGCAGAGCCCGGCACGCTGGTACCTGGCCGCCACGGGCGCGGGTACGGGCAGTCCCCACGCGCGCAATTGACGCAGCAGGCGCCACTCCCTGAACGCGCGCGTGCGCTCGGCACCGGTCCACACGTAAAGGTCGTCCGAGAGGTGGGCCATGAGTCCGCCACGGCGGTAGTGGCGCAGCACCCAGCGCTGGTCCCGGCTCGCGCGCACGAACGCGACCGTGCCGCGGCCGCCGCGCGTCGTCTCGAGCGCGCCCTGCGCCTGCCAGTGCGACGGATCGAACACGGATGTGTCTGGATGGTGGAGACAGGAGGCATCGTATAGCATCGCGCCGCCCGCCCCGCGCGCGAGCGCCTCCTCCCCGGCGGCGGCTGCTTCGTTCATCGGTGCGGATTGTTCACGATCCCGACCCCGCTGCCTACCGTTTCGAACCGCAGATGAAGCAGCCCCTCTTCACCACACCGCCGTCGTCCATCTGCATCCTGCGCCTGTCGGCGCTGGGAGACGTGTGCCACGTGCTGCCGGTCGTCCGCACGCTGCAGGACACCTGGCCGTCGACGCAACTCACGTGGATCCTGGGCAAGCTCGAGCACAAGCTGCTCGGCCACATCCCCGGGATTGAGTTCATCGTTTTCGACAAGAACGCCGGCGCCCAGGGCTACCGCGACCTGCGCTCGCAGCTGCGCGGCCGGAGGTTCGATGCATTGCTGCACATGCAGCTGGCCCTGCGCGCGAGCATCGCGTCGCTGATGGTGCCGGCCCGGCACCGGCT
>JBAVJR010000091.1:0-2164 GCA_049687855.1 Steroidobacteraceae bacterium
TCAGCCCGAGTTCGACGGCGACCTGCTCCGGGCGCGCCTCCCTGCCGTCGCGGGCCTCGATCTTGTGCACGGCGCGCGCCACGTCGCGGGTCCGGCGATGGATCGAGCGCGGCAGCCAGTCGTTGCAGCGCAGCTCGTCGAGCATGGCGCCGCGGATGCGTATGCCCGCATAGGTCTCGAAGCTGGCACCGCGGGCCGCCGAGTACTTCCGTGCGGCGTCGAGCAGGCCCAGCATGCCGGCCTGGATCAGGTCGTCCAGCTCGACGCTCGGCGGCAGTCGCGCGGCCAGGTGACAGGCGATGCGCTTGACGAGCGGCGCATGCTGCACCACCAGTGCTTCGGCGTCCTGGTCCGCTGCCTTGGCGTATTCCCGGATGTTCACTGCAGTTTACGACCCGACGTGCTTGCGCCGAGCAGTCGCTCCATGAAGAACTCGATGTGGCCGCGCGGGTGCTCCGGCGGGTTCCACGCAGCCACGCGCTCCGCGAGGCTCACGAAGGCCAGTGCAGCGGTGCTCTGCGGAAAGGCCGTGGTGACGGCCATCTGGCGGCGCACTGCCTCGCGCAGCTGCTCGTCGAATGGAATCGCCCCGGCATAGTTGAGCTGCACGTCGAGGAAGCGATCTGCGACCCGCACGAGCTTCTGGTGCAGCCGCGGGCCCTCGCCCGCCGTGCGCGTCATGTTCGCCAGCAGGTCGAAACTGCGGACGCCGAACTCACGGCTGAGCACCTTCACCAGTGCATAGGCATCCGTGATCGCGGGAGGCTCGTCGCAGACCACGACCATGACGCGCTGCGCGGCCTGGCAGAAACCGAGGACGGCGTCGCCGAGACCGGCCGCGGTGTCGATGAGCAGCACGTCCACGTCCCGCACCAGTTCGCTGAAGGCATTGACGAGCCCTGCGTGCTGCCGCGGCTCGAGCGTCAACAGCCGGCGCAGGCCGGAGGCGCCGGGGATGATCGCGACATCCGCTGGCCCGGTGACGACGATTTCTTCCAGGGTTCGCGTGCCGTCGAGGACGTGCGAGAGGTTGTCCGTCGCGCGCAGGCCCAGCAGCACGTCCAGGTTCGCGAGGCCGAGATCGGCGTCGAGCAGCAGCACCCGCTGGCCGCGCCGGGCCAGGGCGATTCCGAGGTTGGCGCTGACATTGGTCTTGCCGATGCCGCCCTTGCCGCCGGTGACGGCGATCACCTTCACGGGCCGGCGCGCCAGGGACCGCCGGAGTCCTGCCGCCTGGTCGCGGGCGTCGCTGACTTCATGCATGGGCCCGGACCTCCGCGTGGCGCACCGCAAGCACCCTCTCGTCCTGCGCGCAGGGCCGCTTTGCGGCGAGCTTCGCAGCGGTCGTCACCAGCCACAGGCGTTTGTTGTGCGCTGCGTGGATGTCTTCCGGCACCCGCTGGCCGTTACTGCACCACGCCAGCGGCAGGCCGTGGCGGATCAGGACCGAGATCGCGGCTCCCAGGCTCGCCGCCTCGTCGAGCTTGGTCAGCACGCAGGCCGCAGGCTGGACGTCCGCGTACGTCGTGATGAGTTCGTCGAGCGTCTGCAGGTCGCTGGCTGCCGACAAAGCCAGGAGTATCCGCGTGCGTGCGCCCTGCGAACGCAGCAGCGCGAACTGTTCTGCCAGGCGCGCGTCACGCTGCGACATGCCCGCGGTGTCGATCAGGACGAACT
The DNA here is from genome assembly GCA_049687855.1 of Steroidobacteraceae bacterium. Classification (GTDB taxonomy): domain Bacteria; phylum Pseudomonadota; class Gammaproteobacteria; order Steroidobacterales; family Steroidobacteraceae; genus RPQJ01. The sequence continues at coordinate 1,678 of JBAVJR010000091.1, forward strand.
TGCGCCAGGCCTGGGCGCCAAGGATCGCCGCGAGCTCCTCGCGATCCCGGGCCACGAACAGCGGCACGCCGAGGATCCGCGCGTAGCTGAGCAGCTGCTCGCGCGCGCCGATGCGGTAGGTGTCGGTGCTCAACAGGCAGACGTCGTTCGGGCCGTGCCGCATGACATAGCGCGCGGCGAGCTTCGCCACCGAGGTGGTCTTGCCGACGCCGGTCGCACCGACGACCGCGACGATACCGCCCTGGTCGAGCAGGTCATCCTTGTGGACCGGCAGCCTCTTGACGAGGGCCTTCACCGACTGCCGATCCGCTGCGTCGAGCGTCGTGGCGCGCGGCAGGCTCTCCGCGACCTCGCGCGCGAGGTCCGGGGCGATGCCCATCGCATGCAGCTGCTGCAGCACCGTGACCTGCATCGGGTTGCTGCGGCTCAACTCGTTCCAGGCCAGGCTCGCGAGCTGGCACTCGAGGAGTTCCCGCAGGCCCTGGAC
>JBAVJR010000092.1:0-1654 GCA_049687855.1 Steroidobacteraceae bacterium
GGCGGCTGCGAGCGCAGCCAGTTGTCCACGAACCCCAGCGCTGCGAGCCCGATCACCGTGAACGGCGCGACGAACACCAGCAGCGCGTACGTAACCCACAACCACGCAACGGCCAGCTTGCCCTGCGACACCGCCCGGTGCGCAGCCGCGAGGCCCACGATCACCAGCGAGCCCAGGAACAGCCGGCCGATGTCACCGACCAGCGCCTGCTGCGTGAACAGCGCAGCGCCGATGACCACCGCAGCCACGATTCCCAACACGCGGCCGAGCCGCAACTGCCGGAACTCAGCGCCGAAGCTCCCTGCCCGCTCGGGCAGCGACTGCCACCAGCGAGCCAGGAACACCGCGCACATCGCGAGCGTCATCGTCAGCACCGCAATCCAGCCCCAGAGCGTGCGAGCCAGCGTATCCGCGAGCCCGTCCTGCTCCAGGTCCATCGGCAGCCCGCGGGCCTTCATTTCCTGCGCCAGGTCGCGCACGAACGGAGCCCAGAACTGGTGCGGATCGCCGAAGGATACATGCAATGCCACCAGCAGCACCGCGCCGACCAGGGTCGCGACCTGCAGGCACAGCGACAGCGAGTCCGTGCGCCGCAGCAGGATCGCGAGCAGCAGCGGCGGACCCAGTACCCACGCGGAGTAGATGAAACCCACCGGCATCGGCCGCCCGAACATCAGCATCGCCGCCGCCAGCAGCAGACTCGCGCCGAGCGCGACGATCACTCCCTGCCGCTCGCCGCGCACCAGCACGAGCAGTGCAGGCACGGCACCCGGCAGGAAGAACGCGACACCGATGCCGAGCAGCGGCAGCAGACCCAGCAGGCCCGTCACGAGGACGGCCCCGACCGGATTACCGGCAAGCCACTGTGCCAGCGATCGGTTCATGGTGGTGTGTGCTCCAGCGACGGCCCGCCCGCGGGATCGCCGGGATCACCCACGCAACGCCGGCTCAGTGCTGGTCCGTGTACGGGAGCAGCGCGAGGAAACGGGCCCGCTTCACCGCGAGCGACAGCTGGCGCTGGTAGTTCGACCGCGTGCCGGTGATGCGGCTCGGGACGATCTTGCCCGTCTCGGTGATGTAGCCCTTCAGCGTGGCGAGATCCTTGTAATCGATCCGCTCGATGCCTTCGGCCGTGAACTTGCAGAACTTACGGCGACGGAAGAAACGTGCCATGAAATGTCACCCGGTGTGTGTGTTGGTCAGTGCAGCAGCGCGCAACGAAGAAGCGGCGGGGCTCAGCCCGGGCCAATCGACTCTTCGCTGTCACCGGTGCCGATGGGGCCCTCGTCGCTGCGGGGCGCGCCCTCTTCTTCGGCACGAGCCATCGGCGACGGCTCCGTCACGGCACCCGGCATGGCGATGACCATGTTGCGGATGACGGCGTCGCTGAAGCGGAAGCTGCCCGTCAGTTCGTCGAGCGTGGCCTTGTCGCACTCCACGTTCATGAGGACGTAGTGCGCCTTGTGCACCTTGGCGATCGGGAATGCGAGCTGGCGGCGGCCCCAGTCCTCGAAGCGGTGGATCGCGCCGCCGGCCGCGGTGATGATCCCGCGATAGCGTTCGACCATGGCCGGGACCTGCTCGCTCTGATCCGGGTGGACCAGGAAAACGATTTCGTAATGACGCATAGACTCGAGTCTCCTTGCGGAAAAAT
>JBAVJR010000093.1:0-2500 GCA_049687855.1 Steroidobacteraceae bacterium
ACTCCGAATACCTCGGTCTCGTCGGCGAAATACTGGGTGGCGGCAAAACGTCGCGTCTCTACGAGCGACTCGTGTACCGCGAGCGGCTGGCCGACAGAGCGAGCGCGGGCCAGTCCCCGCTGGAGATCGCGGGGCTCTTCACGCTCTCGGCCGACGTCAAACAGGGCGTTCCCGTCGCGCGCGTCGAGGCCGCGATGCTGGACGAACTGCAGCGCTTCATTGAGCACGGGCCGACTAAGGCCGAACTCGAGCGGGCCAGGATTGCGATTCGCGCGGGGTTCGTCCGCGGCCTGGAACGCATCGGCGGTTTCGGCGGCAAGGCCGACGTGCTCGCCTCGTGCGAGGTGTTTGCAGGCGATCCGGGCTGTTATCGCCAGTCGCTGGCATGGATCGATGCCGCGCAACCCGCCGATCTGCAGCGAGTCGCGCGCCGGTGGCTTTCGCAGGGCGACTACACGCTCGAAGTATTGCCCCAGCCACCGTATGCCGCGGCGGCGGCCGACGCCGTCGACCGCAAGCAAGGGCCGCCGGTCGCCGCCGAGTTTCCCGATACCGTCTTCCCCGAACTGCAGCGCATGAAGCTCAGCAATGGCATTCCGGTGATCATCGCGACACGCCCCGGCGTTCCCATCGCCCGTGTCTCGTTGCTGTTCGACGGCGGTTTCGCCGGCGACCAGGGCCGCAAACCGGGCACCGCGAGCTTCGCGATGTCGCTGCTCGACGAAGGCGCCGGCAAGCTGGACTCGCTCGCGATCGCCGACCGTGCCGAGCGGCTGGGCGCGCAGATTGCGAGCGCTGCGGGCCTCGACACGGCATTTGCCGCCGTATCGATCATGACCGACCAGGCGGACCCGTCGCTCGCGCTGCTGGCCGACGTGGTGCGGCGCCCGATGTTTCCTGCAGGTGAGATCGAGCGCGTGCGCAAGGAATGGATCGCGGGCATCGCGCGAGAAAAAGCGAGCCCGGATGCACTTGCGATGCGCGTGCTGCCGCCGTTGCTCTACGGCACCGGCCATCCGTACGGCATCCCGTTCTCGGGCTCTGGCACGGAGGCGTCCGTGTCCGCATTGACCCGTGACGATCTCGTGGCCTACCAGCGGGATTTCCTGCGGCCCGACAACGCAACTATCATCGTGACGGGCGCGGTGACTCCCGCGACGATCCTGCCGCTGCTAGAGCGGTACTTCGGCGACTGGCAGCCGCCCGCGGGCGCAAGGCCCACCCGCGTAGATATTGCTGCCGCAACGGCGAGCGTCGGGACGCGCGTCTATCTGCTCGACCGTCCGGGTGCGCCGCAGACCTCGATTCTCGCCGGACAGCTGATGCCGTCGAGCCTCGCGCCGGACCGCATCGAACTCAATACGGCCAATGACGTGCTCGGCGGCACCTTCACGTCGCGCATCAACATGAACCTGCGCGAAGACAAGCACTGGTCGTACGGCGCACGTTCGAGCCTGACGGAAGCGCGCGGCCAGCGACCCTGGCTGCTTTCGGCGCCTGTCCAGACCGACAAGACCGTGGAATCGATCCAGGAGATCCGGCGCGAACTGGCTGATTTCCTCGCAGCGAAACCTGTCAGTGCTGACGAAGTCAGCAAGGTTCGCAGCCGTGACGTGCGCGCGCTGTCCGGACAATACGAGACCAATGCGGCCGTGAGCGGTGCCATCGGCGACATCGTGAGATTCGACCGGGGCGACGATTACGTGCGCACTCTGCGGGCACGGCTCGAAGCACAGACCGACGCCGGCGTCCGGCAAGCGGCGGCGCAGGCATTCCGACCCGACTCGCTCACGTGGGTCATCGTCGGCGACCTGTCGCAGATCGAGGCGCCCATTCGCCAGCTCGGGCTCGGCAACGTGCAGGTGCTCGACGCGGGCGGCAACGTGCTGCGCTGACGGCAGGGCTATGATCCACGGCTGGACCTCGGCCGACGGAGAGTCGAAGCATGGCTGCGCAACGTGCGCTCCTGGACCGCATCGCGCGGGTGGTGCGGCCGCTCGGTATCATCGGTCTGCTCGCGACACCCGGTGTATGCGTCGCCGTCCCATCGCTGGACGCAGCCGCGGCCGGGAGGTTTGCGGACCTCGCGCTGCATTGCGCGCACATGGAGTATCCCAACAAGATTTCGCACACGCTCGGCAGCGATGCCGACGTGCGGCCGCCGCGCGAACTGGCGCCCGCGTTCTTCGGCTGCTACGACTGGCACTCGTCCGTCCACGGGCACTGGCTGCTGGCACGGCTCGCCAGGCAGTTTCCGGATGCGCCGTTCGCGGCCGATGCGCGCGTGGTGCTGTCGCGGAGCCTGAGCCCTGTCCACATCGCGGGCGAGGTCGCCTATTTCCAGACGCCGGGACGCGCGTCGTTCGAGCGCCCCTACGGGCTCGCGTGGCTGCTGCTGCTGGCGGCAGAACTGCGCACGTGGGACGACCGGCAAGCGCAGGAGTGGTCGCGGACTCTCGCGCCGCTCGAAGCGGAAGCCGCGCAGCGCCTGCAGAGCTGG
>JBAVJR010000094.1:0-2158 GCA_049687855.1 Steroidobacteraceae bacterium
CCGTACTCCGGCGCCATGTTCGAGATGGTTGCACGATCGCCCAGCGTCAGCGCGGCGGCGCCTGCGCCGAGGACCTCGAGGTACGCGCCGACCACTTTCTGCTGGCGCAGGAACTCGGTCAGCGCCAGCACGACGTCGGTGGCGGTGATGCCGGGTTGCGGCTTGCCGGTGAGTTTGACGCCGATGATCTCCGGCAGCCGCATCCACGAAGCACGGCCCAGCATGACGCTTTCGGCTTCGAGGCCGCCGACACCGACCGCGATCACGCCGAGCGCGTCGACGTGCGGCGTGTGACTGTCGGTGCCGACCAGCGTGTCCGGAAATGCGACACCGCCCTGCGCGTGAATCACCGGCGACATCCGCTCCAGGTTGATCTGGTGCATGATGCCGTTGCCCGGTGGAATCACGTCGACGTTCTTGAACGCGCGCCTGGTCCAGTCGATGAAATGAAAGCGATCCTCGTTGCGCCGGTCTTCGATCGCCCGGTTCTTCTGGAACGCATCGGGATCGAATCCGCCGCACTCGACGGCGAGCGAATGGTCGACGACGAGCTGCACCGGCACGACGGGATTCACCTGCGCCGGATCGCCCCCCTGCTCGGCAATCGCATCCCGCAGCCCCGCGAGGTCGACGAGCGCCGTCTGGCCGAGGATGTCGTGGCAGACGACGCGCGCCGGAAACCACGGGAAGTCCAGGTCGCGCTTGCGCTCGATCAGCTGCCGGAGGGAGGCCTCGAGAATCGCCGGATCGCAGCGACGCACGAGGTTCTCGGCATGCACGCGCGCCGTGTACGAAAGTTTGTCGTACGCGCCCGGCTCGATGGCGTCGACGGCAGCACGCGCGTCGAAATAGTCGAGCGAAGTGCCGGGGAGTCGCTTGCGGTAGCTCGTCCCCATCCCCTAACCCCTTTTAGCGAGCGGTACGAACGCGCGATCCTCGGGCCCGGTGTAGTTCGCGCTCGGCCGGATGATCTTGCCGTCGATGCGCTGCTCGATCACGTGGGCGCTCCAGCCTGCCGTGCGCGAGATCACGAACAGCGGCGTGAACATGGCTGTCGGCACGCCCATCATGTGGTACGAGACCGCGCTGAACCAGTCGAGGTTCGGGAAAATCTTCTTGATGTCCCACATGACGGTTTCGAGGCGCGCAGCGATGTCGTACATCTTCATGTCGCCGGCCTCTGCGGATAACCGCCTGGCAACTTCCTTGATCACCTTGTTGCGCGGATCGCTGATCGTATAGACCGGGTGGCCGAAACCGATGATGACTTCCTTGCGCTCGACGCGGGCCTTGATGTCAACCTCGGCTTCGTCCGGCGTCTCGTAGCGCTTCTGCACCTCGAACGCGACTTCGTTGGCGCCGCCGTGTTTCGGGCCGCGCAGTGCACCGATCGCTCCGGTGATGCAGGAGTAGAGGTCGGAGCCGGTGCCCGCGATTACGCGGCCGGTGAAGGTCGACGCATTGAACTCGTGCTCGGCGTACAGGTTGAGCGAGACGTGCATCGCCTTCACCCACGAGGCTGGCGCGGGCTGGCCGTGCAGCAGGTGCAGGAAGTGCCCGCCGATCGATTCGTCGTCGGTTTCGACCTCGATGATGCGGCCCGAGTGGCTGTAGTGGTACCAGTAGCAGAGCATCGAACCCAGGCTCGCGAGCAGCCGGTCGGCGATGTCGCGCGCGCCCGCCGAGTTGTGGTCGTCCTTCTCCGGCAGCGTGCAGCCGAGCACCGACGTGCCGGTACGCAGCACGTCCATCGGGTGGCTCGCGGCAGGCAAAGCCTGCAGCGCCATCTGCACCGGTTCCGGCAGCCCGCGCAGCCGCATCAGCTTGGCCTTGTAGCCCCTGAGCTCTGCTGCGTTCGGCAGCTTGCCGTGCACCAGCAGGTGCGCGACTTCTTCGAACTCGCATTTGTCGGCGAGATCGAGAATGTCGTAACCACGGTAGTGCAGGTCGTTGCCGCTGCGGCCGACGGTGCAGAGCGCCGTGTTGCCCGCGGTCACGCCCGACAAGGCGACGGATTTTTTCGGCTTGAAGCCGGCGGGGGAAATCTCGTTACTGCTCATGGCTGTGCTCTCGTACTGGTCTATTTGACGGTGCCTTCGCGCACGAAGAGCTCGTCGAGCTTCTGCTCGTAGTCGTGGTAGCCGAGCACTTCGTACAG
>JBAVJR010000095.1:0-3373 GCA_049687855.1 Steroidobacteraceae bacterium
TCCAGGCGGCTGACGCACCGCCGGTATTCGCCAGCGCTGCCGACACCGACCCGGTCAAGCTCGGCTGGATGGTGGGATACCCGCCGCCGCCCGACAAGCAGATCCGGTTCGATGACGGCAGCCATTACCGGTTTCCGCAATGGCGCTGGAGCTTCTCGCACTGGCGCGAGGTAATGCCATCGGCAGAAATATCGCGGGGAACCGGGCCCGTAACCCCGCTGGTTCGCGCTGAACGCGACGACCTCGATGCGGTCACGTTCGTGCCGCTCGGCGGAGCCGCGCCGCTCACCTGGGCAGATTCGCTGGCTGCCAATTACACCGATGGCATCGTCGTCCTGCATCGCGGACGGATCGTCTACGAACGTTATTTCGGGGCGCTCACGGCCGCGCGGCCACACATCGCGTTCTCGGTGACGAAGTCGTTCATCGGCACGCTGGCCGCAATGCTGGTGGCCGAAGGCAAGCTCGACGCGGCGGCGCCGGTGTCGCGCTACCTGCCCGAACTCGCGACCAGTGGTTTCGGCGACGCGACGGTGGAACAGGTGCTCGACATGACGACGGCGCTCGATTTTTCCGAGAACTACGCCGGCGGCTCGGATTCGTTCCTGGCCTTCGCGCGCGCCGTAGGCGTGTACCAGCGGCCGGCGGAATACACGGGTTCGTCCTCGATCATGCAGTTCTTGCCCACGGTCGCGCGCAAGGGGACCCACGGCGAGGCGTTCACGTACCGTTCGCCGAACACCGAGGTCCTGGGCTGGTTGATCGCGCGAGTGACGGGCAAGCGGCCGGAGGTCGTGCTGCAGGAGCGCATCTGGAGCCGGCTCGGCGCGGAATCCGACGCGTTCGTTGCGCTGGATCCCGCGGGAGCGGCCGTCGCCTCGGGAGGCCTCAATTGCCGGCTGCGTGACCTCGCACGGTTCGGCGAAATGATTCGCCTGCAGGGCAGGTACAACGGGCAGCAGATCGTGCCCGCTGCCGTCATCGACGACATCCGCAAGGGCGGCAGCCGCGCGGCATTCGTTCCCGCGGGCTACAAGACCTTGCCGGGCTGGAGCTACCGGAAGCAGTGGTGGATCTCGCACGATGACCACGGCGCCTTCATGGCTCGCGGCGTGCACGGGCAGGCGATCTACATCGATCCGAAGGCGGAAATGGTCATCGCCAGGTTTGCGTCACACCCGCTGGCCGGCAACATGAATCTCGATCCAACCTCGCTGCCGGCGTACCGGGCGATCGCCGATCAGTTGCTGCGCAAGCCGCGCTGAGTGCGTCGGGCCAGGCCAACTCGTACACCACCGCGCCTGCGGGATCCCATTTGGACCCATGCCATGCAGCGCGAGCCGCCGGTCGTGCCAGGAAGCATGACGCGCCGCCGGCGCGTACTTCGCCGATTACACATGGCATCCGCGAAGTGCTAGCTTTTCGTTCATGAGCACCATCGAATCCGGCAAGGCCGCCGCCGCCAAGGCGCCAACGTTGCTGACCGACCAGAGCGTCGCCAAGCAGTTGCTGTTCGGCAACGTCCTGGAAGAGAACCTGTTCCCGTACCCGGCGATCAACGAGCGCGATCGCGAGGTGCTCGGCATGATCGTCGAGTCGATCGACCGGTTTCTCGAGGGGAAACAGGCCGATTTCGCCCGCTGGGATCGCGAAGCCCGCCAGCCCGACGAGTTCGTACAGTCACTGCGCGAGCTGGGACTGTTCGGGTTGATCATCCCGGAGGAGTTCGGCGGCCTCGGCTTGTCGAACGCGGCCTATGCGCGCGTCCTGGCTCAGACCAGCAGCTATGACAGCTCGGTGTCGCTCACGATCGGTGCGCACAGTTCGATCGGCATGAAAGGCCTGTTGCTGTTCGGCACGGCCGAACAGCGGGCGCGTTACCTGCCGAAGCTCGCCACGGGCGAAATGATCGCGGCGTTCTGCCTGACCGAATCCGGCGCCGGCTCCGATGCCGCTGCCATTCGCACAGCTGCGAAGCGCAATGCGGACGGCAGCTTCACGCTGAACGGCGAGAAGCTCTGGATCACCAACGGCGGGATCGCGGATTTCTACACGGTGTTCGCCCGCACCGACGGTCCTGAGGGCAAGGTCACGGCCTTCATCGTCGAAGCCGCCTGGCCTGGCGTCAGTCACGGTGCGCACGAAGACAAGATGGGCATTCGCGCTTCCTGCACGACCACGGTCGCCTTCAATGACGTGCGCGTGCCGGCAGAGAACGTCCTTGGCGAAGTCGGCAAGGGCTTCAAGGTGGCGATGGGTATCCTGAACAACGGGCGCACGGGCCTCGGCGGCGGCGCCGTGGGCGGCATGAAAGCGCTGATCCGCCGCTCCGTGGCGCAGGCGCAGGAGCGCAAGCAATTCGATCGGCCGATCGCAGGATACGGACTCGTACGCGAGAAGATCGCGCAGATGACGGTCGAGTGCTTTGCCGCGGAGAGCGCGGTCTGGATGGTGGCGCACTACATCGACAACGGCTGCGAGGATTACTCCGTCGAGGCAGCGATCACCAAGGTGTTCGCCAGCGAGGCCATGCAGCGCACGGCCTACGAGAGCCTGCAGATCGCGGGCGGCAACGGCTACATGCGCGAAATGCCCTACGAGCAGTACGTGCGCGATGCCCGTATTCTACCGATCTTCGAGGGTACCAACGAGATTCTACGGCTCTACATCGCCTTGTCGTCGCTGAAGGACGTGGGCGCTTCGTTGAAGGAACTGAAGTCGGCGGTCGGTTCGATTTTCAACGATCCGATCAAGGGTTTCGGCGTGCTTTCGGGCTATGCCGAGCGCCGCTTCGCACGCGCCACTGGCATCGGCGCGGCGATCAAGGTCAGCACGCCGGTCGCGCCGACACTACGCCCGCTGGTGGACATCTACCAGAACTACGCGAGGGCGACGGCGCGTGAAGCCGAGGCCGTGCTGCGGCGATACGGCAAGGGCATTTCCGAACAGCAGCACGCGCAGCGGCGCATCGCGGACCTCATGATCGACCTGTTCGTAGGGCTGTGCGTGGTCTCACGCGCGGACTCGCTCATCAGGAGTGACCCTGCTTCGGCTACACAGGTGACCGACATCGCGAAGGTCTTCACCCACCAGGCGCGTCGTCGCATGGTCCGCAACGTGCGTGGGCTGAGCCACAACGAGGACCAGTCGATCGAGGCGCTGGCGGGTGCGATCCTGGAAAAGGGCCGTTATCCGTGGGACGTGCTCTAGGCGACCAGGTCTTCGACCTGCGTGAGCAGGTAGAGGGCGATTGCGGCGAGCATCAATGTGGCGGCGAATTCCATGGCGGGTCTCCTCGGCGCGCCGACGTGGCGCTGTGTGACTGATGACCATGAGATGCCGCAGCCACGTGCAGGGTTGCACATGGGCGATG
>JBAVJR010000096.1:0-3026 GCA_049687855.1 Steroidobacteraceae bacterium
TCGCCACCGCGTTCACCGTGTTCGTGATCTCGCTGGCCTATAACCAGGTCATCGAACTGTTTCCGAACGGCGGCGGCGGTTACAAGGTGGCGACCAGGCTCGTCGGCCCCTATGCGGGACTCGTCGCCGGCGCCGCACTGATTGTCGACTACGTGCTGACGATTGCGATTTCGGCGGCGAGCGGCATCGACGCGCTGTTCAGCCTGCTGCCGCCGGTGCACCAGGTCGTGAAGCTCGAGGCGGCGGTCGCCGTCGTCGTGCTGCTGATCTACCTGAACCTTCGCGGCATGCGCGAATCGATCAGCCTGCTCGCGCCGATCTTCATCGGCTTCTGCCTCACGCATTTCGCGCTGATCGCCTACGGCATCTGGGCGCACGAAGCCGGCTTGAGAGTCGAGGTGCAGCAGACGATCCAGGAAACGCACGCGCTCGCGGGACAGTCCGGCTGGTTCTTCGTGATGGCGCTGTTCCTCAAGGCGTATTCACTCGGTGGCGGCACCTACACCGGCATCGAAGCGGTCTCGAACAACGTCAACATGCTGAAGGAACCGCGCGTGCGGACCGGCAAGTGGACGATGTTCCTGATGGCGCTCTCGCTGAGCCTCACCGCCGCGGGCATCATCCTCCTGTATCTGCTGTGGGACGTGCAGCCGTCGGCGACGGGCGAGACCCTGAATGCGGTGGTGTTCGGCAGCATCATCGCGAACCTCGGCTTCGATTCGCACACGAGCCACCTGATCCTGGTGGTCGTGCTCGTGTTCGAAGGCGCGCTGCTCTTCGTCGCAGCCAACACCGGCTTTCTCGGCGGCCCGGCGGTGCTCGCGAACATGGCGGTGGATCGCTGGGTGCCGAACCAGTTCAGCGCGCTGTCGTCCCGGCTCGTCACCCGCAACGGCATCCTGCTGATGGGCGCGGCCGCACTCGCGATCCTCGTCTGGACCAGGGGCTACGTGAGCCTGCTCGTCGTGCTCTACACCGTGAACGTGTTCATCACGTTCGCGCTGTCGCTGCTGGGACTGACCCGATTCTGGTGGAAGCAGCGACGCGACGTGCCGGAGGCGCGCAACCGATTCGTGCTGGCTGCCTTCGCGCTGCTGATCACGCTGTCTATTCTCGCGGTGATCGTGGTCGAGCGCTTCCTGCAGGGCGGCATCGTCACGCTGTTCATCACCTCCACGGTGGTCTGCATCGGGCTGCTCATCCGGCGGCACTATTCGCGCGTGCGCGAGATGGCCCATGCCCTCGAGCGTTCCGTGCGCTGGAAATGGCAGGACCTGCAGGGCGAGCCGCCGGCGATCGATCCGGTCCAGCCCACGGCCGTGTTCCTGGTCAGTGCGAATCGCGGCATCGGCCTGCACACGGTCGAACGCGTCGAGGCATTGTTCCCGGATCACTTCCGGAATTTCGTGTTCGTGAGCGTCGGCACGGTCGACAGCGAATCGTTCGGCAGCGAGCAGTCACTGCGCACGCTGCAGTACGAGACCCGCGCGGCGCTCGACGGACTGGTCAACTACGCCCAGGTTCACGGCAAGGGAGCGTGCTGGTTCGACGCGTATGGCGCGGATCGACTCGCCGAACTCGAAAAGCTCGCGCTGACAGTGCGAGAGACATTCCCCCACAGCGTCTTCTTCACCAACCGGCTCGTGTTTGAGAAGGAGCGCTGGTGGAATCGCCTGCTGCACAGCGAGACCCCGCTCGCGATGCAGCGCCTGCTGAACGCGCATGGAGTCGAACTCATGATCCTGCCGGTGACGTTGCGCGAAGACAGGGCGACGGGCGCGTGACCACTTCAGTATAGCGGCGCGATCTGGCCCTACCCGGAGCGTTGATGCTGCAGACACATGCGATTGACCGGTGTAGAATGAACGTTCATTCTGAAAATTGACCACGATCCACGCGCCGCCCATCCGGGCCAGCACGACCTACTCTGCCGAGGCCTCATGTCGCCCAAGTTCGCGAGCCGCAGGGCTGTCTTTGCCGTCGTTGGTCTCACCGCAGTAGCGGCATGCGGCGGCCCGTCAGGCCCGCCCCAGGGTCACGGCGCCGTACCCGTCACGGTCGTCACGCTCGCCACGGCGCCGGTCGTGCTCCGACGTGAGCTGCCGGGACGCACCACGCCCTACCTCGTCGCGGAAGTACGGCCGCAGGTGAATGGGATCGTGAAGCAGCGCCTCTTTACCGAAGGATCTGCGGTGGAGGCGGGACAACCGCTGTACCAGCTCGACGACGCGACGTACCGGGCGAACCTCGCGAGCGCCAGGGCTGCGCTTGCCCGCGCCGAGGCGACGCTCAATACCGCCCGTCTCAACGCACGGCGCTCCGCCGACCTGTTCGCAATCAACGCAGTCAGCAAGCAGGACGACGAAAACGCCGCGGCTGCATTGCAGCAGGGCGAAGCCGACGTGGCCGCCGCCGCGGCGGCTGTCCGCAGCGCAGAGGTCATCCTGGGCTACGCGCGCATCACCGCACCCATCGGCGGCCGCATCGGCAAGTCGACGGTGACACAGGGCGCACTCGTCACGGCGAACCAGGAGACGCCGCTCGCCACGGTGCAGCAGCTCGATCCCATCTACGTGGACCTGACGCAGTCGAGCGCGGAATGGCTTTCACTGCGCAGGGAACTGGCGGCGGGCCGGCTCGAGGGGGCGCAGGACATGCCGGTCGCAATCGTCCTCGAGGACGGCACGCCCTACGCGCAGCCCGGCAAGCTTGCGTTCTCCGAAGTCAGCGTCGACCCGACGACCGGCAGCTTTGCGTTGCGCGTCGTCGTCCCGAACCCCGAGCACATCCTGCTGCCCGGCATGTACGTGCGCGCCATCCTCGGCACGGGCACGCGCCAGGCTGGACTGCTCGTGCCGCAGCAGGGCATTGCGCGCGATCCCAAGGGCCATACGACGGCGATGGTCGTCGGACAGGATGGCAACGTGGAAGTGCGCCCGGTGCGCGTGAGCGAGGCGATCGGCGACCGGTGGCTGGTCGAGGATGGTCTTTCCGCTGGCGACAAGGTGATCGTCGAAGGCCTGCAG
>JBAVJR010000097.1:0-3325 GCA_049687855.1 Steroidobacteraceae bacterium
GTTTCGACGTGAGCGCCGGGTGTCTCCTCAACGATCTTCTGCTTGAGCGCAGCCAGCCGGTCCGGCTCGATCGACACGAGCACCACGTCGCGCACGGCTGCCGCGAGCAGGCGTGAGCAGACGGAGCCAATCGAGCCCGTCGCGCCGACGACCATGGCCTTGGCGTGCGACAAGTCGGCCCACCCCATTCGCCGCGCCGTGAGTTTGGCCGTCTCGAGCGTGGCTGCGATGGTGAGACTGTTGCCGGTCGTGACCGTGATCGACGCGCTCCGCGCCACCGTAACACCCGCGTCCCCTACCACTTTCGTGAATGCGCCGAGACCGACGATCTGCGCACCCTGCTCGGCCGCATCGCGCACGGCTTGATCGAGCCTGCGGTACGTGAATTCAGGGGGACGACTCAGCATCTGGCGCGGTGTCGCGCCGAGTGCGTAGATGAGTCCCTTGATCGGTTGGCCCGTGGTCGGCGAAACGCCGCCTGCGACGCGACCTACACGGGCAGCCGGCATGTACGCTGCGGTCGCTTCGACCAGCGCGCGAGGCAGATGACGCGTCCAGCGATAACGCGGGTGATGCGCGAGGTAATCGACGGTCAGCGGATGCAGGACGAACGCGAACGTGTTGGCGTTTTTCGCGTCAACGACTGCCCTCGCCGGTTGCTTCCTCGTCGCGGTCACGCCGCGGACCCCTGACCCTCAGGGCGTCATTGTTGGGCCGTGGTAAGACGGCGCCCATTCGTAATGCCCCTTAGGGCTCCCGCTGACGGAACTTGAGGCCGCCCGCATTTCCGGGCTTCCTGGGCTGGATGGTGGCGTAGAAATCGCGGAGCACCTGCAGGTCCTGCTCCTCGTTCCCGGTCATGCGCACATAGCGGTCGATGCCGACCTGCTTGCGCCCGTAATCGATGTAGCCCAACCCGATCGGCACGTCGGCCGCGAGGGCCAGTTGATAGAAGCCGGACTTCAGGTATTCGCCGTGCGAGCGCGTGCCCTCGGGAGCCACCGCGATCCACAACCAGTCGCGCCGGCGCATTTCTTCGGCCATCGCCGCCACGAAGCCGGTCCGTTCGCGACGATTGATGGGCAAGCCGCCGATAGCCAGCAGCAGGCGCCGGAACGGCCAGCGGAACATCTGGTCCTTGCCCATCCAGTGGGCCGGAAGACCGTGGCCTATCCTGAACAACACGCCGATCGGGAAGTCCCAATTGGAGGTGTGCGGATAAACCATGATCAGGCCCCGCGGCTCCGGCGGCCACGTCAGCGAGGTGCGCCAGCCGCACAGCCGCAGCAGGCCCAGGCAGGCTTTGCGCACGATCTGCATCAACACTCTTTGGTTTGCATGAAGTGCCGCCTTCTAGCATAGCCAAGCAAGCGCTTGTACCCCGCCGCGCCGCGCGTCAGTCCGGCGGCGGCACCACGTAAGCGGGGATCGGTTCCTTGCGCTTCCTCTCCGCCTCTTCCTGTTGCTGGCGCTCTTCCTGCTCGTCCATCATGCGCATCACTTTCTGCATGCCGGTCAGGAAGGCGTGGAAGGCGTAGACGATGCCGAAGGTCAGCCCGAACGCCGCCACCAGCGCCACGAGGTGCAGGCCGAGGCGACGCGGCGGTTGCTCGTGCTCGCGCTCGACAGAGCGCCGCGCGCGGTCCATGAAGGCTCGCTGCAACGACGCCTGCGCGGACTGCTGCTTCGCGCCGTCGTGGCCGGGGTGCTGCACCTCCGGCGGGAGCCCCGGGGTCGAGTCGGTCATCCGCTCAGTTTAGCCGTCTGGCGGTCACCGCTTGCGTCAGAAGCGGCTCCGATGTCGCTGGCAGGGCAGGGATCGATTTCGGCGACCTGCAGCCTGATTGCGGAATGTACCTAAATACGAATCATTTGCATTTGGCCGCCCTCCTGGCCTAAGATGCTCGCGACGGAGAGGTGCCAGTTCATGTACGTCTGTCTCTGCCACGGACTTTCGGAAACCCGCCTGCAACAGGCCATCCACGAAGGCGCGCGCTCGTTCGAGCAGCTGCAGTCCTGCACCGGCGTGGCGACTTGCTGTGGAGCCTGCGAGCCCTGCGCACGCGAGATGCTCGACACCGAGACGCTTGATTCGCGCGCCCCCGCCCCTCAGGCTTCCTGACCTGAGCGCCGCACACGCGGCACCCCTAAGCCTGCTGCCGGAGCCGATGCCATGAAGGGCGACGTCGAAGTCATTGCTCATCTCAACAAGATCCTCAAGAACGAACTGACTGCAATCAACCAGTCTTTCCTGCATGCGCGCATGCTGAAGAACTGGGGCCTCGGCCAGCTCGGCGATCACTCGCAACACGAGTCGATCGACGAGATGAAGCACGCCGACAAGCTCATCGAACGCATCCTGTTCCTCGAGGGACTGCCGAACCTGCAGAGCCTCGGCAAGCTCATGATCGGCGAGAACGTGCGCGAAGTGCTGGACTGCGACCTCAAGCTCGAGCTGATCGCCCACCCGGACCTCAAGGCCGCGATCGCCCATTGCGAGAAGGTCGGCGACTACGTGAGCCGCGAGCTGCTCGAGGACATCCTCGAATCCGAGGAGGAGCACATCGACTTCCTCGAGACGCAGCTGCAGCTGATCGACCGCGTCGGCCTGCCGAATTACTGCCAGTCGCAGATACAGGCCCCCTCCTGAGGCAGGTCACCTAAGGACTTTTCCGCGTTGACGAGCGCCACGCGCGCACTAGCATCGCGCGTGTCTGAACCACGGACACGCCGATGCCAAAACGTCCACTCCCGCCCCTGCCAGAATGGTACCCGCGCGGCACCGCGCTGCTGCGTGACCCGACACTGAACAAGGGCACCGCCTTCAGCGAACACGAGCGCGACGTGCTCGGCTTGCGCGGCCTGCTGCCGCCGCAGGTCGCGACGCAGGACGAGCAGCTGGCGCGCGTGCTCGAGAACTTTTACCGGCTGCAGACCCCGCTTTCCAAGTACATCATGCTGTCGAGCCTGCTCGACCGCAACGAAGCCCTGTTCTTCCGCGTCGTGATGGATTACGCCGACACGATGATGCCGATCATCTATACGCCGACGGTCGGCCTGGCGTGCCAGCAGTTCGGTCACATCTACCGCCGCCCCCGCGGGCTCTTCGTCTCGGCCGCGGACCGCGGACGCATGTCACAGGTCATGCGCAACTGGCCGCATCGCGAGGCGGCGATGATCGTCGTCACCGACGGCGAACGCATTCTCGGCCTCGGCGATCTCGGCGCGAACGGCATGGGCATTCCGATCGGCAAGCTTTCGCTGTACACCGCGTGCGCGGGCCTGCACCCGTGGAAGTGCCTGCCGGTCATGCTCGACGTCGGCA
>JBAVJR010000098.1:0-2789 GCA_049687855.1 Steroidobacteraceae bacterium
GAGTGCAGCCGCGCGTCGTAGGTCTTGAAATGGTCACCGAACCAGGCGGCCAGACGGTTCGAGAGCGCATCGTCGTCAAGCATCCCATGCACGCTGTAATCATCCATGATGTCGCGGATATCGTCGAGCAACCGCTCGTGATCCGCCTTGTGCTGGCTGAATTCCGGATACCGGTGCGCCCGCATGTCCTTCTCTTCCAGGGCGAAATGCGCCGCAATGCGCGCGTAGACTTCGCCGAGAAATTCCTCGATGCGTCCGGAGAACCGGTCCGCCCCCAATGCGGCATGCACTTCGTTGATGAGTCCAATCAGTTCCTGGTGCTCATGGTCCACTTCGGCAATGCCGATGCGATATTCGTCGCGCCACTGCAGTAACGTCATGGTGGCACCTCGCGCGTGGACCGGCCATGCGCCGGTGCGCGGCCGAACTGGAAGCCCCCTTCCGCGCCGCGAAAATCGATGACGAAGTTCTGGCCGGGTGTCAGGGAGACGGTCGCGGAACTGGCATAGTCGAATCCCGTCGCCCGACCGCTGTCGCGCAGTCGCAGCGCCAGCCTGTGCTGGCCGGCAGGCACGCGGAAGCTGGCGTAGACGGTGGAAGGCCCGTCGTCCCAGAGGCCCGCGGCCTGGTGCGTCGCGCGGTGTATGGTCCGGCCGTCGAGCTCGAACTCCAGGTAGACGGGCCAGCGCCCGCGCTTGCAGGTCGTGGCGCTCCGCTCGTTGAAGGGAAGCTCGGCCAGCTCCTTTGGGCTGTAATGTCGACAGGGTTGCAGCGGCTGCGCGGCGTGACTGAAGCTCAGCTTGAGCAAGGCCTGGTCGCGGTCCAGGTACGCATACGCGGGCCGCGTGGCGAACCAGCCGATCAGGAGCGCGACGGCCCCGAGCACCGCCGTCATCCCGACTACCCTCAGGGGTGCCGCCAGTTGGCTGAACTGTGCGCGCCACGCCGTTCCCGTCCGGCCCACATGCGGCGACGCGGCCAACGCACGCAGGTGTTGCCGGAATTGCGCCAGGCTCTCGCGCGTTCGATGCGACTGCACCGGCGACGCCCACGAGACGGCTACGCGGTCGCGATCCACGCGATTGCGGAGGTGTGGATCCCTCTCGTTGGCGATGCGTTCGTCCACCCAGCGATTGCCGAGCCTTTCGAAGCAGTCTTCCTCGGCGCAGCCGGCGATCAGCACGCCGTCGGCATGCTTGCGCGAGATCACCAGGTCGATGAACGACGGCGGCAGCATGGCGACGCAAGGCATGGGCACGACGGCGACTCCTGGATCCGCCGGGGCGTCGAGGGCGCCGGCGTGCGCACACCGGAAGACGACGACGCGGTCGCTGCCACGCAACGTGCCCGCTGCGGCCAGGACCTGGTCCCGCAGGTCTGCGACGGGACGGGCGGGCAGCTCGATGCCGGCCACGAGTGCGCCTGCGCGACGGAACGGCGTTGCCGTCGGGCAAGCGCCGACGCAGATGCCGCAGCTCATGCACATGTCGGCGTCGACGCGCGCTTCCTGGTCGAACGCCGTGCCGTCGGTCCGCCCGACCATGGTGATCGCACCGAAAGGGCAGTCCGCAAAGCAGCGCCCGCAGCCATTGCAGTTTTCGAGGTTGACCACGGCGGGCGGTGCCTTGCGCAGCGGCGGCAGCCACGGCAGCAACGTGAGAAAAACGCTGCCGCCCACGAGCGCTGCCCAGAGCGTGCGGCCGCTCACGACGTCGAGCAGCGGGTACGCCGTGAGGTAGAACCAGTCGAAGCCGACCTCGAACGGGACACGGTCCAGGTCCGCCGGCGCCTGGCTCATGGCCGGCACGACCAGCGAGAGCGCGAGGAGAGCCCCGAGCACGGCGAAACCAAGCTTGCGCGGCGGGTTCACCCTGGCATGAGCATGGCGCTGGATGTGCACCCACATGAACAACAGCATGATCAGCGGCACGGCGATATGGATGTAGGCCATCAGCGTGAAGAACCGGCCGGCCAGGTGCGAGCTGTCGAGGAAGTTCCGCGCAATCGGCTCGGCAAAGATGCCGATGCTGTCGAGCCATTCCGTGGTGGCGATGGCCACGTATTGCGCCAGCTGGTCCCACACGAGCCAGTAGCCGGTGATGCCGCAGGCGTACAGGAACCACAGCAGCGGCACCCCGGTAACCCACGGGAACCAGCGGTTGCCGCGCATGCGGTCCATGGCGAATTCACGCAACAGGTGCAGCATGACGACCACGACCATCGCGTCGGAGGCGTAACGATGCAGGCTGCGCATGACTCCACCGAGAGACCACTGCTCGCGCGAGAGGTACTCGAGGGACGCGTAGGCCTGTGTCACGCCCGTGTCGAAGAACACGTAGATATAGATGCCGGTCACGGTGACGATCCAGAACAGGAACCATCCCAGCGAACCGAGGTGCACCAGCGGATTCAGGCCCGGCCCGAAGAATTTCTCGCAGACCTGCTCGAGGCGCAGGAAGAGCGCGCGCAACCCCGACTTGAGGAACTTCACGCCGCTCGATCCTGTCTGCAGGACGTGGGTACGGAGCCGATCAATGCGAGTTCCGCGAGGCGACCGCGATCGCGATGGCCACCATGCCGAGGGCGAGGATGCCCGCGATCGCGTCGGCGACGATCGAGTAGTCGAAGCGGTAGCGGCCGCTGGCGGGATCGTAGATCGTGCAGAAGAGCTTCACCGAGCGAATCATGCCGGCTAGCGTCCCGCGCTCGATCTCCTGGCCGCGGATCAGTCGCTTCAGCGGCTCGACGAGATTCGGCGGATTGAAGTTCTGGCCGTACACCTGCAGCAC
>JBAVJR010000099.1:0-5754 GCA_049687855.1 Steroidobacteraceae bacterium
TCCAGCGCCTGGCTGAACTTGAGCTTGAAGCCGGTGTTCTGGCCGAGACCCCAGGTCTCGACGTGGTAGCCGCGCGAGCGCAGGAAGGCCGACAGGCCGACCAGCGTGGCATCGCTGGCGGTGAAACCGGGGACCAGCAGGACGGGGTGGCCGTCGCCGTGGGGCGTGCCGCGCAACAAAGGGTACAGCGCCGGCAGGAGCGCCATCTCGAACAGCGCCCGGCCCTCGAGCAATGTGAACAACGCCCGGGGAGGTTTCGGGATGCGCGAGCCGTTTGTTGCTTTCGCCACTCTGTGACCATGCCCCGTTGGTGACCGGATCATTCTAGTTTGGCTGCACCGCAGCAATACTAGCAGGATCGTCCAACGTTGCGACGTACTGCTCGTCTAGGCAAGCTTGCCACCTCTTTTTCGCGGCCGGCCAGGCCGTCGCGGGGGTTTCGATGCGTTTCACTGCTGCTTTCGGGGCGTTTTTCGCCGTTCTCGCGCTGGTCGTGGCTGGCTCGGCGCAGGCCCTGGAGCGTACCGAGGTGCCGGCACGGTACCAGTGGGACCTCAAGGACTTATACGTAGACGAGGCTGCCTGGGTGGCTGGCAAGCAGGAACTCGTGCAATCGCTGCCGGCCCTCGGTGCCCGGCAGGGCAAGCTCGGCGCGTCGGCTGACAGCCTGCTTGAGGGGATGACCGCCTGGGAGCAGGCCAGCCGCCGGGCCGACCGGCTCTACGCATATGCGTTTCAACTCTATGACCAGGACACGCGCGTGGGACGCAGCCTGCAGATGCAGCAGGAAATGTCGCAGGTCTATTCGAGCTTCCAGTCGACCACGTCGTTCATGCGGCCCGAGATTCTCGCGCTCGGTCGCGCGCAGATCGACGCGTACCTGGCCGTCGAGCCGAAGCTCGGCCAGTACCGCATGTTCTTCGACGACATCCTGCGCGCCGCTCCCCACACGCTGACGCCGGCCGAGGAGAAGGTGTTTGCGCGCATGGCTTCGCTGGGCGAGGCGGGCGGCACGCTGCAGTCCGTTTTCCGCAGTGCCGACCTGCCGTTTGCCGAAGTCACGTTCTCGACCGGCGAGAAGGTGCGGCTCGATGCTGCGGCGTATTCGAAGTGGCGGGCGTCGCCGAACAAGGCCGATCGTGATCTCGCGTTCAAGGCGTTCTGGACGTCTTACAACCAGTTCACGCGCACGTTCGCGACCACGCTGAATGCCCACGTGCAGTCGCACGTAACGTTCAAGGACGTGCGCAACTTCCCGACCTCGCTCGACGCCGCGCTGTTCGATTTCAACATTCCGCGCAACGTGTACTCGCGCCTGCTCGACGACGTGCACGCGAACCTGCCGACGCTGCATCGCTACCTGAAGCTGCGCCAGAAGATCATGGGCGTCGGGCAGTTGGGGTACGAAGACCTGTACGCGCCGATCGTGCAGCAGGTCGACCTGCAGTACACGCCCGAACAGGGCATGCAGATGACGCTCGATTCGTTCGCGCCGCTCGGCGCCGAGTACGTCGAGACCCTGCGGCGGGGCTACGCCGACCGCTGGGTCGACTTCATGCCCACCACCGGGAAAAGCCCCGGCGCCTACAGCAACACCGTGTACGGCGTGCATCCGTACCAGTTGCTGAATTTCAACGGCGCCTGGGACGATGTCTCGACGCTGGCGCACGAGTCCGGTCACTCGATGCATTCGTTCATGTCGTCGGCGAAGCAGCCGTACGCGACGGCCTCGTACTCCACCTTCGTCGCGGAAGTGGCGTCCACGCTCAACGAGAACCTGCTGCTGCACCACGTGCTCGACCGGACCAAGGACGACCGCACACGACTTTTCCTGCTGTCGAGCTACCTGGACAGCATGCGCACGACGCTGTTCCGGCAGACGCTGTTCGCAGAGTTCGAGCTCAAGATCCACGAGTCGGTGGAACGGGGCGAGCCGCTCACGGCGGATTCGCTCGACAAGCTCTACCTCGAGCTGTTGCGCCAGTACTACGGGCATGCAGCGGGGGTCGTGAAAGTCGACGAGATCTACGGTGCGGAGTGGGCCTTCATTCCCCACTTCTACCGCAATTTCTATGTTTACCAGTACGCGACGAGCATGATCGGCGGCATGTCGCTGGCCGACGGCATGATCGGCAAGGCCGCCGTGATATCGGGCAAGGCGAAGCAGAACCGGGAGGCCTACCTGCGCCTGATGGCAGCAGGATCGTCGAAGTATCCACTCGACCTGCTCAGGGATGCCGGCGTCGACATGACGACCTCGGAGCCGTTCAACGCCGCGATGCGCGAGATGAACCGTATCATGGACGAGATCGAGCTGATCTACGCGAAGGGCACCGTCAAGTGAGCAAAGCGCGGAAGCAGGGTGGCTCGATCTACGCTGGCCTGCGGCAGCTTGGTGCGGCGACTTCACTGCCGACGTCGCCCGAGTCGGCCGTGCTCGAACGCGTGCCGAACCCGCACCCGCGCAAGGTTTACCTGGCACGTTTCGCGGCGCCCGAGTTCACGTCGCTGTGCCCGATCACGGGCCAGCCGGATTTCGCGCACCTCGTGATCGATTACGTGCCGGCAAAGTGGCTGGTCGAGAGCAAGTCGCTGAAGCTGTACCTCACCAGCTTCCGCAACCATGGTGCGTTCCACGAAGACTGCACGCTCGCCATCGCGGACCGGCTCGTCGACTTCCTGCGGCCCCGCTGGCTGCGCATCGGCGGCTATTGGTACCCGCGGGGCGGCATGCCGATCGACGTGTTCTGGCAGACGGGGCGGCCGCCCGCAGGGTTGTGGCTGCCGGACCAGGGTGTGCCGCCGTATCGCGGCCGCGGCTGAATTCGCGGCGAATCCGGCATGGTATGATCGCGGCTCTCCAATGGTGGCTCGCGTCGGATCCCTCGCGACGGCCAGCCGCGAACCCCGCCAGGCCCGGAAGGGAGCAACGGTAGCGGCCACGCCGGGTGCCGGGGGTATTCTGGCGCGGGCCGCCGCCCGACCCAGAGCCCGTCCACCACCCGAGCGAAACGCAGAGCACCCACTCGCCCGATGAGCTACCTCGTCCTTGCCCGCAAATGGCGCCCGCGCACGTTCGACCAGCTCGTCGGCCAGGACCACGTCCGCCGCGCGCTCACGAACGCACTCGATTCCGGCCGCATCCACCACGCGTTCCTGTTCACGGGGACGCGCGGCGTGGGCAAGACGACCATCGCGCGCATCTTCGCGAAGTCGCTGAACTGCGAGAAAGGCGTCTCGTCGACGCCGTGCGGTCAGTGCCCGGCCTGCGTCGACATCGACGCCGGCCGCTTCGTCGACCTGCTCGAAGTCGACGCGGCCTCGCGCACCAAGGTCGACGACACGCGTGAGCTGCTCGACAACGTGCAGTACTCGCCGGCGCGCGGACGCTACAAGGTCTACCTGATCGACGAAGTCCACATGCTCTCGGCGCACTCCTTCAACGCGTTGCTGAAGACGCTGGAGGAGCCGCCTCCGCACGTGAAGTTCCTGCTCGCGACCACGGATCCGCAGAAGCTGCCGGTGACGGTGCTGTCGCGCTGCCTGCAGTTCCACCTGCGGCGCCTGCCGTTGCCGCTCATCTACGACCGTCTCGCGCAGATCTCCGCGGCAGAGAAGGTCGAATTCGAGCCGGCCGCGCTGCGTGCGATTGCGCGCGGCGCCGAGGGCAGCATGCGCGATGCGTTGTCGCTGCTCGACCAGGTGCTGGCATTTGGCGGTGGCCGCGCCATGGAAGCGGAAGTTCGCACGCTGCTCGGCACGCTCGACCGCAAGCACGTGCAGGGCATCCTGACGGCGCTGGCCGGGAAGGATGGCGCGGCGCTGATGCAGCAGGCCGCGCACCTCGACGAGCGCGCGCCGGACTACCACCAGGCACTGGGCGAATTGTCCGGCGCCATCCAGCGCATGGCGCTGCTGCAGGCGCTGCCGGACCTGCCTCCCGGCGACGACGAGGACGAAGACAAGCTGCTCGCCGAACTCGCCGCGAAGTTCACGGCGGAAGACCTGCAGTTGCTCTACCAGATTGCGATTGTGTCGCGCCGCGATCTCGACTACGCGCCGGATGCGCGCGCGGGTTTCGAAATGGCGTTGCTGCGCATGCTCGCGTTCCGACCGCAAGGCTTGCCGCCAGCGGCGACAGCCGGCGGCCGTGGGGCGGGCGTGGCACGGGCGACAGCGGCCCCAGCACCCGCGAGCGCGCCGTCACGGACTGCAGCCGCGGCGAGTACCGCGGCGGCCGGGTCCGATTGGGATGCAATCGTCGCGGCGCTCGGGCTGCAGGGCACCGTCAAGCATTTCGCGGCGAACTGCGTGATGCTGGAGCGCACGGCGGGTCGCGTCCGGCTGCGTCTCGACCCGGCTGGAGACTCGTTCCGCCGGCCGCAGATCGAGGGCCGGCTGGCCGAGGCGCTGTCGCAGCACTATGGCGAGACGATTCGCCTCGAGATCACGCAGGCCGAGGCGCCCGGAGAAATCTTCACGCCCGCCAGGCGCGATGCGGTTGCGGCCGAAGACCGGCAGCGCGCCGCGGAACAAGCGATCGACGGCGATCCCGCCGTGCGCGCAATGCGCGAAGTGTTCGGCGCGACGGTTCGACCCGGTTCGGTGAAGCCGCTCAACTGAGCGCGTCACCCCTCACTACCACCCTCACCTCTGCGAGACGCACATGATGAAAGGCGGCATCGGCAACATGATGAAGCAGGCGCAGGCCCTGCAGGCGAACATGCAGAAGGCGCAGGCGGAGATCGCCGCCATGGAAGTCGTCGGCGAGTCCGGCGGCGGCATGGTCAAGGTCACGATGAACGGCAAGCACGAGGCGAAGCGCGTGCAGATAGATCCGAGCGTGCCGCTCGACGATCGCGAAATGATCGAAGACCTGGTGGCAGCGGCGATCAACGATGCCGCGCAGCGCATGGAGGCTGCGACGCAACAGCGCATGTCGAGCGTCATGGGCGGCATGAACCTGCCGCCGGGCTTCAAGATGCCGTTCTGAGCGGCACACCGAAGCTCCAGTCATGCTCTATCCGCCTTCCCTCAGCCGGCTGATCGAAGCCTTCCGCTGCCTGCCGGGCGTCGGCCCCAAGTCGGCGCAGCGGATGGCTTTCCACCTGCTGGAGCGCGACCGCAACGGCGGCAGCGAGATCGCGGTGTCGGTTGCCAATGCCATGGCGAAGCTTGGCCACTGCCAGCGCTGCCGCATGTTCGCCGAAGGCGAGCTGTGCCCGGTGTGCGCCTCGACGGGCCGCGACACGTCGCTGCTCTGCGTGGTGGAATCGCCGGCCGACGTCGTTGCGATCGAGCAGACGGCGAGTTTCCGCGGCTGCTATTTCGTGCTGATGGGCCACCTCTCGCCGCTCGACGGTGTCGGTCCGGCAGAGATCGGGATCGGCGATTTCGAGAAACTCCTGGGCGAAGGCGAGGTCAAGGAAGTGATCCTCGCCACGAACCCCACCGTCGAGGGCGAGGCCACGGCGCATTTCCTGGCCGAGGTCGCAGCGCGGTTCGGCTTGCGCGCATCGCGCATCGCGCACGGCGTGCCGGTGGGTGGTGAACTGGAATACGTCGACGGCGGCACGCTCGCACACGCGCTGGCGGGCCGCACGCCGGCACTCTGACGACCGTGATTACGGTTTCGCCGCGTTGGCGAGAAACAGCCAGGTCTCGACGACGGTATCGGGGTTGAGCGACATGCTCTCGATGCCCTGGTCGAGCAGCCAGCGCGCCAGGTCGGGGTGATCCGAGGGGCCCTGGCCG
>JBAVJR010000100.1:0-5753 GCA_049687855.1 Steroidobacteraceae bacterium
CGGGTATGACGACCGAGACGACGGGCGCCGGGGCCGGAGACGAAGGGATGGTCACGGTCGAGAGCGCCCTGCAGTTGTGGTTTATGCGGCCGCCGCCTGCGGGGGCCGTCGGGTAGTATAAACGCTCCACCGTTTCCGGGCCGCCGCTGCTCGCCCGACTCCCCCCTTGAAAGACCGCCTCGCACATTCCCGTCCGCACGCTGCGGAAAGTCGCCGGCTCGGGTGGGCCCTGGCGATCACGGCGTCGTTCATGGCGATCGAGGTTGCGGGCGGGTTGATCTCCGGCTCGCTCGCCCTGCTGGCGGACGCGGGCCACATGCTGACCGACACCGCCGCGCTGGCGCTGGCCTGGATCGCGGCCCGGCTCACGATGCGTCCGACGAACCCACGCCGCTCGTACGGGTACCACCGTGCGCAGGTGCTGGCAGCGTTCGTAAACGCGATCGCGCTGTTCCTGGTGGTCGTGTGGATCGTCATCGAAGCCGTCGACCGGCTGTCGACGCCACGCCCCATCGAGGGCGGGACGATGCTCGGGGTCGCGCTGGCCGGGCTGCTCGCGAACGTCTCGGTGTACGCGATCCTGCGCAAGGGCAACCAGCAGAACCTGAACGTGTCTGCGGCTCGCCTGCACGTGATGGGCGACCTGCTGGGCTCGATCGGCGCGCTGGTCGCGGCAGGCATCATCCTGGCCACGGGCTGGACACCGATCGACCCGATCCTGTCGGTGCTGGTCGCGGTGCTGATCCTGCGCAGCGCGTGGTCGCTGCTGCGCAAGTCGACCAGCATCCTGATGGAGGAAACGCCGGATTCCGTCGATCCGGATGCCCTGCGCCGGGCGCTGCTGGCCAGCGTGCCGGGCGTGCGTGACGTGCACGACGTGCACTGCTGGTCGCTCACCTCCGGGCAGACCATGCTCACGCTGCACGTGGGCCTCGCTCCTGGCGCCGATGGCGGGCTCGTGCTGCGCGAAGCCAAGCGCGTGATCGCGGAAAAATTCGCGATCGACCATTCAGCCCTGCAGCTCGAGCAGGCAGAATGCCCGGATGAAGTCTGACGGCCCCGCCGCTGCAATCGCCGCACTCGCAGCATGACCCAGGAACACGACGACCCCGCGGTGGCCGATGACGAGCCGTCATCCAGCGAGCCCGCACAGCTCAGGAACACGCTGTACCGCAAGGTCACTCGCGGCAAGCGCAGGCTCACGCGCGGGCGGCTGCTGCTGTACCGCGTCGCCGCGGCCGTCGCCTGGTGGGCCGTCCACGCCATCTGGGCAAGCTGTCGCGTCACGCACGTCGCCGGCAAAGCGAACGCCGAGCAGGCCATACGTGACCTGAAGTCGCTGATCCCGGTGTACTGGCACCAGCACATGCTGTTCGGCGCGCGCGCCCTGCTCGACCTGCGCGGCGCCGGGCTGAAGGTCGGTTTCCTCGTGAGCCCCTCGGTCGATGGCACCGGCCCCGCCATGCTCGTGCAGAAGTTCGGCGCCCACGTCATCCGCGGCTCGTCGACGCACACCGGCGCACGCGCGCTGCGTGATTACTACGAGACCATCGTCAAGCAGCAGATCTCGCCCGCGATCACGCCCGACGGCCCGCGCGGGCCGCTGCACGAATTCAAGCCGGGCGCGATCATGCTGTCGCAGATCACGGGCAGGCCGATCCTGCCGATCGCGATCGCGCATTCGTTCAAGGTCACGTTCCGCACCTGGGACTCATTCGAGCTGCCGCTGCCCTTCAGCCGTGTCGCGATCGTCTACGGCGAGCCCGTAAAGGTGAGCCGTGCAATGGACGCGACGGCGCTGGCCGGCTGGCAGCAGCAGATGGCCGGGCGCTTACTCGAGCTGCACCGCCAGGCCGAAGCTGCGCTCGAGCAGGGCTGACGCCGGGGCATCGTCCAGCGCCAGGGGCACGATGACGGGTCGCAGCTTCTTCTCCGCGGCGACATGGCCGATGACGCCGGGCAAGTCATCCAGCGCCTGCAGCTCGTAGCGTCGGCCGCGCACGATCGCGTATACCAGCAAGTCTGCGAGCGCGACCTCGTCTGCCGCGCGCAGCCCCAGGCCCGCAGCTTTCAACGCCGCTTCAGTGGCAGTCCAGCGGCGCAGCTTCGCAACCGCCGCAGACTCTGCCGCGTCGGGCCGGTCCTCGATGTCGATGCCGCAGTCGCTGTCGGCACAAACGATGCAGGTCACGCTCGAAGCCGAGTGCGAAATGCTGAAATGCGGGCCACCGTCCAGCCGCGGCTTGCCTGCCGGTGGAAACGTGAAAGCCTGGGGTGGGAATTCCCGCTGCGTGATGCGGGCCGCCCCCACCAGGACGAGACCCAGGCCGGCAAGGCTGGCGCGCCGCGCTTCCGGCTCGCGCCGCTCCAGTTCGAGACGATGCGCGTAAGGCAATGCCCGCAGCAGCGCCCCCTGCCACGACGGGCAGGGCAACGGCGGTCGCAAGTGCGCGTGAAGTATAATTGCGTCGGTCATCGTGCCCGGGAAACAAGGACTATTTGCCATGGGTACCGTGTGACCCGCCCCTGCCGCCAGTGAACACCCGTCGACCGAAAATCACCAGTGCGACCGCGCCGCCCGCGGCGCTGCAGTCGCACGAACTCGGCAGCACCGACGAGACGATCGTCGTGCTGCGCCGCGCGTTCGACGAGCTCGGCGATCTCTTCCGCATCCACGTGCCGAGCCGCGGCGCCTCGACCTGGGTCGCCAGCCACCCGGACGACGTCAAGCGCGTCCTGGTGACGAACCACCGCAACTACACCAAGGGCGCCGGCATCGACCGGGTCCGGCTGCTGCTCGGCCACGGCATCATGACCAGCGAAGGCGAGTTCTGGCGCCGGCAGCGCCGCATGATGCAGCCCGCCTTTCACCGTCGCGTCGTCGAGCGCTACGCGTCGATCGTGCGCGAGGAGAACGAGTCGCTCGGCGCCGAATGGAGCGCTGCCGCCCGCGGCGCCGGCAGCGTGAACGTCACGCTGTCGGTCAGCCGGCTGGCACTGCGCGTCATCCTGCGTGCGCTGTTCGATGACGACCTGCGTCAGCTCGTGCCCGACCTCGATGACAATCCCTTCGCCGCCATCCTGCAGGACGCGCGGCGCGACACCCGCTTCGCCTATCAGTTCCGCCAGCTGGCGCGCGAAGTGAAGGCGCTGGTCGCGGTGCGGCGCGCACGGCCGCCGGGAGGGCGGTTCGACCTGCTGCAGCTGCTGCTCGACGCCAGGGACGCCGACACGGGCGATGCCATGAGCGACGCTGAAGTCGTCGACGAGGTCATGACGCTCGTCGTCGCCGGTCATGAAACGACGGCGAGCACGCTCAACTGGACGTGGTGGCTGCTGGCCACCCACCCCGACGTCGCGATGCGCGTCGCCGAGGAACAGCGCGCCGGGGGCGACCTGGGTCGCGCGAGCTATGCCGACCTGATCCGCCTGCCTTACACGCGGCAGGTCGTGGACGAATCGATGCGGCTCTACCCGCCGGGCTGGCTGCTGACCCGCCGCAGCATCGGACCGGACACGCTGGGTGGGCACCTGGTGCCGCCAGGCACGGACGTCTTCATCAGCCCGTACCTCGTGCATCGGCATCCGCGGCACTGGAGTCGTCCGGAGACGTTCGATCCGGGCCATTTCGATCCCCCGCAGGTCGAAGCCCGCCACGCATTCGCGTACATTCCGTTTGCGGCCGGCCCGCGCCACTGCATCGGGCAGAACTTCTCCCTCTACGAGATCCTCCTGCACTTCAATTTCGCCATGCGCCGGTTCCGGCTGACCGAGCCACAGCCCGTGCAGCCTCCGCTCGAGGCGCGCATCAACCTGCGGACGGCCAGCGACGTTCACATGAAAATAGAGCAGCGATGATCAAGTACCAGACGCTTCCCGACATGCTCGATGACCGCGCCCGCGGCGCAGGCGCGATCGTCTACCTCGAGGGCGAAGGCGCCGAGAAGACGCTCAAGCTCGCGGACCTGCGGCGGCGCGCGCTCGGCATCCTGTTCCACCTGCAGCGCATCGGCGCGCAGCCGGGCGACCACCTGGTGCTGCACGTGGCGAGCAACGAGCAGTTCATCGACGCCTACTGGGCCTGCCTTTACGGCGGCATCGTGCCGGTGCCGGTCGCGGTCGGGATCAGCGACGAGCACAAGCACAAGCTGCTGCGCATCGCGCGGCAGCTCGGGCAGCCCTACCTCTACACCGACAGGAAACTGCGCGACCGGCTCGCGACGTATGCCGCGACCCTCGGCGAGCCCGAGGCCTGGAGCGCGCTCAAGCCGCGCACGTTCCTGGTCGACGCGCTCGACGACATTGCGCGGCCCGGAAAGCCGGCGGACCTCGGCCCGGACCAGACCGCGTTCATCCAGTTCTCCTCCGGTTCGACCAGCGAACCCAAGGGCGTGGTGCTCACTCACCGCAATATCCTGGCGAACGCGGAGGGCGCGCGCCAGGCTGCGGGATTCAACGAGCAGGACATCTCGCTCAGCTGGATGCCGCTCACGCACGACATGGGCCTGATCGGCTTCCACCTGATGATGATGTACGCGGGCGTGCGACAGCACCTGATGCCCACCGACCTGTTCGTGCGCCGCGCCCTGCTCTGGCTCAAGTGGGCGTCCGCGAAGCGCGTCACCGTCACGTGCTCGCCGAACTTCGGCTACCGCCACTGCCTCAAGGCACTCGGCGACAAGACGCTCGAGCACCACGACCTGTCGTCGGTGCGCCTGATCTTCAACGGCGCCGAACCGATCTCCGTGGAGCTGGCCGAGGAATTCCTCGACCGCCTCGCGCCGTACGGGCTGCGTCGCACCGCGATGTTCCCGGTGTATGGACTGGCGGAAGCATCGCTCGCCGTGAGCTTTCCGCCGCTTGATGCCCTGTACCGCTGCATCACGGTCGATCGGCGCTCGCTGGGCGTCGGATCGCCGGCGAGGCATGTCGACGCGGCCGACCCCACGGCGCTCAAGGTCATGTGCGAAGGCAAGCCGATTCCCTATACCCGCGTGCAACTGGTGGACGATACGGGCGCGGAAGTTGCGCCAGGCACCGTCGGACACCTGCTGATCCAGGGCGACAACGTCACGCGCGGCTACTTCCGGAACCCCGCAGCGAACGCGGCCGCGCTCACAGCCGATGGCTGGTTGCGCACGGGCGACCTTGCGCTCGAACACGACGGCAACCTCTACGTCACTGGCCGGTCCAAGGAGATCATTTTCGTCAACGGCCAGAACTATTACCCGCACGATCTCGAATCCTTGCTGCAGGCCGAGCCCGGCCTTGAACTCGGCAAGGTGATCGCTGCCGGCGCGCGTTCCGCCGAGTCGCCCGCCGACGAACTCGTGCTGTTCGTGCTGCACCGGAGCGACATGGCCGACTTCATTCCGCTCGCGACCAGGGCAATGCACCTGGTCAACGAGCATGCAGGCGTCGAGGTTGCGCGCGTGGTGCCGGTGAAGCGCATCCCGAAGACGACGAGCGGCAAGCTGCAACGCAACGCGCTGGCCACGGCGTATGAGGACGGCGAGTTCGCCGGGGAACTGGCGGAGTTCGACCTGGCGTGGGCCGCGCTGCACGGCCACGGTCGCGCTGCCAAGGGCCGGGTCGAGGCGCAGCTCAAGGCGATCGTCGACGACGCCATGCCCGGCAAGCACGTGGACATCGACGACAACCTGTTCGACGTGGGTGCCAGCTCGCTCACGCTGATCCAGGTCCACGAGAAGATCGACCAGGCCTACCCCGGCGTGGTCGATCTCACCGAGCTG
>JBAVJR010000101.1:0-2349 GCA_049687855.1 Steroidobacteraceae bacterium
GGACGAAGCCGTGCGTGCGCTGTATGCCACGGGCACGCTGCACAACCACGCGCGCATGTGGCTGGCCAGCTATGTGGTGCATGTACGCAAGGTGCATTGGTGCGCCGCTGCCGATTGGCTGTACGGCCACCTTCTCGACGGTGACCTCGCCAGCAACCACCTCAGCTGGCAATGGGTGGCCGGCACCGGCAGCAGCAAGCCGTACCTCTTCAATGCCGACAACGTCGCCCGCTACGCACCAGCGTCATGGCACAGCCCCGGCAGCGTGATCGACACGTCCTACGAGGCGCTCGACCGCATGGCGCGGCAGCCTCAACGCGAACACGACGCGCCACCCTGCAGCCCACCGCTGCTCGAACCACCACTCGGCGCAGAGCCGCCAGTTGAACTCGGGCTTACAGCTCCCGACGCTGCCGCCGTAGCAGGCCGCGACGTCTGGCTCGTCCACCCGTGGAGCCTGGGGCCCCTGCGGGCCGCGATGCCGGTCGATACCGTCGTGATCGGCGTCTTCCTGGCTGACTTCCATCGGGCCTGGCCATGGAGCGAACGGCGCTGGCGCTTCGTGGGCAGCCGCATGACCGAACTTTCCGCGCAGCGCTGGTACGGCGACGCCGCCGCGATCGGCGCTGCGCTGGCAGGCGCCCGCAGCGTGCGCGGCATCTCCGAGGCGCACTTGCTGCCGTGGCTGCCGCGCTGGGCAACCTGCGAGGCCATGCCGGAGCTGTTTCCGCTCGTCGATCGCTGCTGCGACTCGTTCTCGCAATGGTGGACCCGCACCTCGCGAGGGCTGCAAACGGCTGCGGACCTGCTGGCTGTCAACGAGGTACATGCATCGTGACCGACCCTGTCCATGAACCCCCGCCGCTGACCGTACTCTACGACGGCGCCTGCCCATTGTGTCGGCGCGAGATCGGCATCTATCGTGGCCTGCAGCCGAACACGCCGGTGTGCTTTGCCGACGTCAGCGACCCCGCGTCGGAGCTGCCGAGCGGCACCACGCGTGAGCAATTGCTCGCGCGCTTTCACGTGCGCGGCATCGACGGCCAGTTGCTCAGCGGCGCGCAGGCCTTCCTGGCGTTGTGGGCTGCGCTGCCGGGCTGGCGCTGGCTGGCCCTGGTTGGCCAACTGCCAGGCGCCGCCTGGGCAATGGAGCGCCTGTATCGCTTCTTTCTGCGCTGGCGGCCAGCGCTGCAGCGTTGGGCGTCCCGGTTGGACCGGCCCGACGCGCCCCGCTGATCTCACCCACCTCACCCTCGGAACACACCCCATGACTTCGATCGCCCTCATCACCGGTGCCAGCGGCGGCATCGGCCGCGCCCTGGCTCGCCAGTTGCAAGCCCAAGGGTGCAGCGTCGCTGCCGCAGGGCGCGATGCCGACCGCCTGGCCGACGTCGAGGCAACGCTGCGCATCGCCGCCGACACCACCACCCCCGAAGGCGCCGCGTTGGCTGTCGCCTCCTGTAAGGAAGCATTCGGCGCGGCGCCGACGCTACTGGCGCACTGCGTGGGCAGCACGCTGATTGCGCCGTTGCACCGCACACGCACCGATGCCTACCGCGAAGTGGTGCGCGTTAACCTCGACAGCGCGGTGTACATGCTGCAAGCCTGGATCGCCGGGCTGCAGGGCGGGGCAGGGGCGGCGGTGTTCGCCAGCTCGGTGGTGGCACGCATCGGGGTGGCCAATCACGAGGCCATCGCCGCGGCCAAAGGCGGAGTCGAAGCCCTGGTGCGCAGCGCGGCGGCCACCTACGCAGCGCAGGGCCTGCGCGTGAACGCCGTCGCGCCCGGTATGACCGAAACACCCATGACGGCAGGCATGCTGAAGATGCCCGCGATGCGCGAGGGCGCCGCACGGCAGTACCCGCTGGGAGGTGTGCAGACGGCGGAACAGGTGGCCGACGTGATGGCCTGGCTGCTGGGCGATGGCGCGGCCCGCCTGACCGGCCAGGTGATTGCGGTGGATGGGGGCTTCACCACCGTGCGGCCTCTCGTGAAGTAACTTGCCCCGACAGCGAGAACTTCGGACTGAGCGAAGGCCCAGGCTGTTGCGGCAGCGGAACTTCCATCATCGACCGCGAAGGCCGCTGCTGGCCTAACTCAGAAGTAGCCGTGTGTCCGCCATATGGTCCGCCGACGCCACAGTTGCCGTGGTCGTATCGCGCGATGATGCCGCTTCGGGCCGTCGAGGATGCATGCGCCGTGCAGGTTTTCGCGCCCTGGCGAAAACTTGCTCAGGCGCCGAATTGCAGGCGGGTGGTTCCGTAATCTTGCTGGCGAGCGTGTCTGCCTTTCCGCTCGCCCTGAGAAGACCCGGAACGAACGCTCGCCAGTTTCGTGATTGGCCGAACC
>JBAVJR010000102.1:0-1741 GCA_049687855.1 Steroidobacteraceae bacterium
GGATCGACCGCCCCCAGCTTCTCACTTCGGCCTGGTGGCGGCTCAGGCGCCAGGCACTGCCACGTCGAAGACAGGCAGCCCATCGACCACGGCCGCCTCGCGGTCGAACATCAGCCAGGCGACGCCGGCCCGTTCCGCGGCCTCGAAGATCGCAGCCAGATCCGGCTCCGCCGGGATGCGGTAGCGAGGGGTGCCGACGTAGACGAAGCCGCCAGCATCGGTCGGATAGGCATTGACCGACAGATCGTCATCGGCCAGTCTCCTTCGGGTGGCCGACGTCAGATGGTTGATCGACAGGGCGGCCAACAACTCGGCCTGCTGGCGCAGGCCCGCGATGGATGGTGTTTCCATGGTGGACTCCTCCAGGAGTAGAAGGTGACTCGGACGCTTGGTGCGCGCGCATGCGTTGACGGTTCATGCGGCCAAACGTCATGCCGCAGTCGCGGCAACGGAACCAGTGCAGATGGCCCAGCGCGCCCAGCGGCACGCCGTGGCCTGCACAGAGGGGGCAGGGCGGTGGGGTTCTCGCTGACATGGCGGCCCTTTCTGCGGATGGAAGGGGCCAGTCGCCCCGACGGGGCTGACCGGCCCCTCGGGGTTGAACACGGCACGTAGGGTGGACCTCGTGCATGACGTCAGATCAGTCCCCGTTCGGCAAAGCTGACGACCTGGTCACCGGCCACGACGAAGTGGTCGATGATGCGCACGTCCACCAGGCTCAGCGTGGACTTCAGCGTCTGAGTCAGGAACTCATCCGCACGGCTGGGTTCGGCTTGGCCGCTGGGGTGGTTGTGGGCCACCGCCAGTGCTGCCGCGTTGCGCGCCAGCGCACCTTTCACCAGTTCCCGGGGGTACACCGAGGTCTGGGTCAGCGTGCCGCGGAACAGTTCCTGGGGCTCGATCAGACGGTGGTTCGCGTCCAGGTACAGCACGAGGAAGACCTCGTGTTCCAGGCCTGCGCAGTACAGCCGAAGCCAGTCGCGCAAGATCTGCGGGGAAGTCATCACGGGGCCCCTGTGCATCTGCTCGCGAAGGTCGCGCAGCAGCAACTCGCGGGCCACGCTGAGCCGACGGGCCAGCAGGGACTCCGGTGTCGGGGGTGCCGACAAGTCGGCATCGCTGACTCGCAGCGCTCCGGCCGCGAAGGTCGGTGGCAGCGGGGCCAGCATCTCGCTGACCAGGTCCTCACGGGACAGGGCAGTCACATTCATGGCGTTCTCCTCTCTAAGGGAAAGAAGGCGGGAACGCCGCTCCCGCTGGGGACGAGGTCCCCGCGCGGGAAGAAAGTGCAGACGGGTGTGTCGGCACGGTTGCAAAGGCAGGTATCGACTGCGACGCCGGCATGTTCGCCGGACAGCACTCCAAGAGTGAGTACAACAAAGCCTGATAAGTCTGATCCAACAGGCGGCAAGATTCAAGCGGGCGAGCGGGGAGCCTCGCTCAGCCGGTGGCAATCAGGCCGGCTTCGACGTGGTGCCCAGCTGTCGGGAAACTGGCGCGGCGGTTCTGTTGCCAATCTCCGACGTCGTCGTCGGGATTTGAGGCGTCTGACCGGCGCCAATGGCACTGCAGCGTCACTCCAGGATCACTGCAGAAATTTCGTTCGCACGAGCTCCGATCGTTGCGCCAGCTCGCCGATTTCCAGCCAAGATGAGCGGCAGTGCACTCAACCGACTGACCATGATCCGCCTGGGCTCACAGATCCGCCTCTCCCGACGGGAGGTCGAGCGCTTCTTGAAGA
>JBAVJR010000103.1:0-2565 GCA_049687855.1 Steroidobacteraceae bacterium
TCTCAAGGCTGGTACGAGGGTTCGAATCCCTCTGGGAGCGCCATTCGGCTGGAACCTGTCGACGGACCCGGTGCTGGAAGGTCGTGGCGAGTATTCGAAGGTGCCGCCGAAGAAGTACTGATCACCCGCCGAGCTTGATCCCCTCTTTCTCGTCGATCGACCGCTCGCGGTGGATCAGGATCCACTGCGCGTGTTCCTCGAGGGCCGAGTCGCCCAGCACTTTCAGGATGCGGCGCTTGTCGCTGTCGTTGTCGGCGCCGTCGACGCGCCGGCGCGCGTTGCGGAAGATGCGGTACATGAACTCGTACTGCTTGATCAGTTCGGCCTCGGCCGTCGTCTTGGCGTATGACTGCCGCACGCCGACCATCAGCATCACGATACCCATCAGGTAGACGACCGGGGTCTGCACCGCGTCCGACAGCGCCGATCCGACGAACAGGAGGACCGCGAGCGCGATGATCGTGGTCCAGATGCCGAGCCGCCCGATCCGCATCGTGGAATCGTGCTCGACGATGCGCTGGGCGGACTTCTTGCGGTAGTAGCCGAGCTGGCCGGACTTGTCGTCACCGATCCATTCCTGCACCGCGAACTGCAAGCCGCGCGGCTCGAGGTTCGGGGCCACGTCGCATTCCATGCCGGCCACGCGCATGACGTTGCGGATCCAGCCGAGCTCGGTGTCCTGCATCTGCAGGAAGTTGTCGTGCGCGTATTTCGAAACGCTGCCGCTGGTGACGCCGGCCGCGGCCCAGTAGAACTGGACCCGCAGGCCTTCCGCCAGCGTGCGGTAGTCGAGGTACTTGCGTTGCCAGCTGCCGCGCACCGCGAGCGCGTTGTTCACGACGGCGAACAGCATCAGTGCAATGATGCCGGCGATCATCAGCGGCGTGGACAGCAGGTCGGTGTACGTCAGGTAGCCCACGGCGGTCAGGAAGGCCGCCACGTGGCCCGCCTTAAGCGTCGTCACGACCTTTTTCTGGTAATGAATGGCCAGCCAGTCGGCCGCACAGAACGCCTGGTTGATGTCCCACAGGCCCGGCGGCAGCGTGGCCGCCTGCGCTTCGTCGAGCAGCGAGTAGCGTTCCCGGTCGATCGCGGCGGCGTGGTTCTGCGCCTCGCGGCTGAACTCGTTGGTGTACTCGAACACCTTGCGGTGCCGCGCGGAAATCTCGGCAGTCCGCGGGTTCGCTTCGTCCGTCGTGAACCATGACGTATCGAACGGCTTGAATCCCGGCGCAGGCTCACCGTCCGGCCGGTCACGCGAGCAGACGATGTGATAGACAAGATCGCTCTCGTCCTCGGTCAGGTTGAGCTTGCTCGAGGTCACGCGCGGCGTGTATCCGGGCATCACGTCGTGGTGATGGAAATTGATCGTCGCCGCCGTGCCGCCGAGGAGGTCGCTGTCCTTGCCGTCCCAGAGCGCGAGCAGCACGTGGCAGTGCGCACTCAGGAAGACACCGACCTGGGCGTACTGGCGCGTGCGGTTCGGCCCACTCTCCGCGATGGACCGATACGTCGCACCCGGCAGCAACGGCAACTCGAAGATCTCGGAGGCCGCGTCGCAGAGCTGCGCGAACTCGCGGCTGGATTCGGCCGTGAAGTCCTCTTCGTACAGCGCCCGCGGCATCGGCAGGACGACGCTGAGCGGCATGCCGAGCTTGAGCGCCTCTTCCGCCACCAGTCGGTCCGCGCCGTCGGCCAGCGAGGACATCACGACGATGAGGCGGCTGGGGTACTCGTAGCGCAGGCTGAACAGGCAGTCACGGACGCGGGACCGCAGGATCGGGATCTCGTCGGCGACGAGGTCGCGATGGCCCGTGACGGCAACGATGAAAGGAACGGCGTAACTGCGCACGCCCGTCCGGCGGTCAGGGCCAGCAGTGAAGGGAGCCTCAGCGGGTGCCGCGTACTCTGGTGCCGTCGCCATGCGCGGGGATGATACCCATCCGTCGCACCGGACGCGTCGATTGATGCGACCGTCGCAGGAGGGCAGACGGGCCGGCTTCTGCAGCCGTTAACGGAACAGCGTCGCCAACCTGCCGAGCGACTCCCAACCCAGGTAGATCGTGACCAGCCACGCCGCCAGGCCCAGCGCCACCAGATGACGCGGATAGGCGTAGCCGCCCATGAGATCGGGCCGCCGGGCCGCCACCCACAACAGGACCGCAAGACCGATCGGCAGGATCAGGCCATTGAAAGCGCCTGCGAACACCAACAGTGGCACGGGCGCCGCGCCCGCTGCCATGAACGTCGTCGCCGACAGTGCGACGAACACGACGACCTGCAGGTTCCGGCGTCGGGCAAAGCGCTCCGACGCGCCGACGAGAAACGATACCGAGGTGTAGGACGCCCCGATGACGGAGGTGATCGCCGCGGCCCACAGGATCAGGCCGAACACGCGCCGGCCAGCACCACCGGCCGCCGCCTCGAAGGCGGACGCGGCCGGGTTGGACGGATCCAGCCGCACGCCCGCCGCGACGACGCCGAGCACTGCGAGAAACAGCAGGACACGCATCAGGCCGGTCACCAGCACGCCGATGACGGATGCGCGCGAAATCTCCGCGACAC
>JBAVJR010000104.1:0-6646 GCA_049687855.1 Steroidobacteraceae bacterium
CGGCCTGCAGGCCGTGGGCTCGATCCTGCTGTTCGTCGCCGCGATCTTCTCGCGCTGACCGGGGAATGCCCGCCGCCGAGACCGGTTCACTGCAGCTCGTCTTCGGCGCGAGCGGCTACATCGGCACGCACCTGGTGCCGCGCCTGCTGGCCGCAGGCAAGCGTGTCCGCGCGTCCGCCCGCAATGCAGAGGTGCTCGAGGCCCGCGGCTGGCCCCACGTGGCGTGTGTCGCCGCAGATGCCCTGAAGCCCGAGACGCTCGCAGCTGCCCTGCGCGGCGTCGACGTCGCGTACTACCTCGTGCATTCGATGGCTGCAGGCCGCGGCTTCGGTTCACTCGACCGCGAAGCAGCGCGCAACTTCGGCGCGGCCGCCGCCGCGGCCGGCGTCCGGCGCATCGTCTACCTGGGCGGGCTGATCCCCGCGAATGCCCGCTCGGAACACCTGCGCTCACGGGCAGAAACCGGTGACGTCCTGCGTGCGAGCGGCGTTCCGGTGACCGAGCTGCGCGCCGGCATGATCATCGGCCCGGGCTCCGCCGCGTACGAAGTGATCCGCGACCTGGTCAATCACGTGCCCGTCATGGTGACGCCACGCTGGGTGAAGTCGGTCTCGACGCCGATCGCGCTCGACGACCTGCTCGCCTACCTGGTCGCGGTCGGCGACATCGACGAGGCGGCGGGCAAGATCCTCGATGCCGGCGGCCCCGACGCCGTCACGTACGAAGCGATCATGCGTTGCTATGGCGACCAGGTCGGACGCCACCCGTGGATCGTGCCGGTGCCGGTCCTGACCCCGCGCTTGTCATCGTACTGGCTGCGCCTGGTGACGACGGTCCCCGTCGGCATCGCGCAGGCGCTGGTCGAAGGTCTCGAGCACGATTTCGTCGCGCATGACGACGAACTGCAGCGCCTGGTGCCACGTGCGCGCCTGGGACTCGAAGCGGCGATCCGCGCCGCGATCGAGGCGGACCGGCAGCACGCGGTGATTGCGCGCTGGGTCGAAGGCTCGATCGCGTGCCGCAACTTCCGGCCCGAGTACGCGTTCTACGCCAAGCGCGAAGGCGCGACCGCGCACGGCGAGGTCGATGCCGGGCGCGTGTTCGCGACCGTCTGCACCATCGGTGGCGAGGACGGCTGGTTCTACGCCGACGTCCTGTGGTGGATCCGTGGCGCGATCGACTGGCTGCTGGGTGGGCCGAGCTTCCGTCGCAAGCGCCGTCACCCGACCGAGCTGCGCGTGGGCGACGTCGTCGATTCGTGGCGCGTGATCGCGCTCGAGCCTGGACGGCGGCTCACGCTGCTGATGGAAATGAAGGCGCCTGGCGCAGGCGTGCTCGAATTCGTGGTGCAGCCACAGGGCACGGGCGCGAGCGTCTCAGCCACGGCCTACTGGCACCCGGCAGGCGTGTGGGGATTGATCTACTGGTACGCGCTGGTACCCGCGCACGCGTTCATTTTCCGCGGCCTGACGCGGGCGATCCTCAGGCGTGCGAGCCGCTGAATCGGCCTGCTGCCCCCCGCGAGGGAGCAGCGGCCTTGCATCACTCTGCCGCCGCCTCGGTCGCCTTGGGGCCGCCGAAACGGTAACTCATCGAGAGCGTCACGTAGTTCACGTCGTAGTTGTAGGGATCGACGCCCAGGCCCAGCACCGTCGGCATGGCGGCCGGCTCCGACGCATACGCCCAGTCGCTGGTTTTCAGCGACTCGTACCACCACGTGAGCATCAGGTCGGTGCGCTCGCTGAACCCGTACGTCACCCCCGCCTTGAACGAACTGAGCTCGCTCTTTACGGTCGGGAAATTGCCGGCGCCCGCGCCGGTGATCTCGGTGTGCGAATCGCCTGCGCCATACGTGTAATCGAGGTTGACGTTGATCTTGTCCGTGAACTGCGCGTTCACGCCCGCGCCGTACGTCTCGAAGTCGTCCTGAACCTTGCCCGTCCAGTCGGCCGTCGTGAAAGTGCTGCTGCCCCGCGTCGTCGAGTCGATCTTCTCGCGCCCGAGCGTGGCGTAAGCGGCGATCTTCTCGCTGACCGTCCAGTTCAGGTCGACGCCGTAGCGGCGATCGAGCCCCGAATCCAGGCCGAGGTCCGACTGCAGGTAACTGTCGTCGCCGTAGTACACGCTGGCGCCAAGCGACAGCGGCAGCGAACCGACCGCAACGTTGGCGAGCAACTCGCCGTAGGAGCGATAGCGGTAAGCCATGTTGTACTTGCGCATGAGCGGGTTCTGGCCGGACCCGGCCGCGACATTCACGTCGTACTTGTCCGGGTCGCGCTCCTCGACGCCGCCCTTGACGACGAAGCCGAGGTAGCCGCTGGGACGGAACTGCGCACGGCCCCAGCCGTCGAGCACTTCCTCGCCCGACACTTCGAGCGCCGAGCCGGTGCGATCGGTGTTGCGGTATTCGCCACCGACGCCGATCGTGAGGTCGTCGTACACGTCGAAGTCGGCCGAGCCGTTCAGGCGCGTGCGCTCGTAACCGTAGACCGCGTTGACGCGATCCTCGGCGATCGGAAACAGGTCCGTGTGCACGATCGACGTGAAAGTACCCTGCCGGCTGTCGTTCTTGCGCTCGTCGTATACCGCCGATCCGCGCAGGCGCAGCCGATCCGTCGGACGGGCGCTGACCGTGAGGTCCGCGCGCGTCACGCTCACGTCGCCGTCCAGGTTCGCGAACGGCAGCGCGTCGACCGCGATCGTCGGGTTGATCGTGTATGGGTTGAAGCCGGTCTCCTGCGAGCCCTGCCCCATCGCCGCAGACAGCGTGACGGCGGTATTCCCGGGCAGGCCGTACCATCCGAGCGAGACGGCCAGTTCGCTGTAGAGGTTGTCTGGCTCGAGCGACATCCGCCCGGCGTCGCCGCCGGGGGCAGCCGCGTTGAAGGGATTGTCGAACTCGAAGCTCGCGGCCTTCGTGTCGTAGATCGACGCGAAATAGCCGAGTTGCGCGTACCAGCGCTTGCCCTGGTAGCGCACGTCCGCATTGATGCGATCGGTCGTGTCGTCGACCGGTCGCAGCATCTCGGTCGAGACGCTGCCGAACGAGCCGTAGCGCGGACGCGTGCCGCTGCGTTCGTCGAGCTTGTAATCGAGCCCGAACGTCCACTGGTCGCCGAGGAAGAAGCGCCCGTTCGCGCCGTAACGGTCGCGATCGTAACCGACGTCCACGGGGCGCAGGCTCGTGCCGAGCGCCGTCATGCCCGCCGTGCTGCCGGCCCGCACCCAGCCGCCGGGCAGCGACAGGTCATCGCTGCCGGAGAAGATCGTTTCGCCGGTGTCCGAGAGGCGATGCGGAATACGGTCGTAGAACAGGCCGAACTCGTAGCTGCCCTGCTTGCCGCCCTCGATCGCCGCCGCGCGCGAGTCAAGGCCGAGGTCGAGCAGCTCGTAGTCGAGGTGGTAGCCGGATTCGAGCGCCACGCCCCCGGCGGCGCTCGCGACGACGTAGGCGCCGTCTTCGTCGAGGCCGGTGTAGTCACCGAATTTTGCGCTCGAGTCGTCGAGGCCGCCCACGCCGAGCTGGGCGTCGGCCGTGTAGCCTTGCGCGAACGTGCACTTCTTGCAGGCCCAGGCCGAGGTGTCCGGTGCGGCCGATTCTTCGGCCTGCACGCCCGAGCCCGCCGCGAGCAGGATGGCGGCGACCGCGATCGAGAGTTTATGGTTGCGTTGTTCCATGGCGGTCACCGTGTCAGCGACGAACCTGAAGGGTGGTTCGATCCGTGCACCTGCGAGTGGCAGTTCATGCAACTGCCCAGCGCGAGCGAGGTGCTCGGCGAAGCGTTGCCCGGCAGGCCCGACGGCCCATACGCAAAGCTCGGGTGACCCTGCTGCGAGTGGCAGGACTGGCACAGCAGCGGGGCGCGCAGCTTGACCATGCCGGGATTGCTGGAGCCATGCGGCGCGTGGCAGCTCGAGCAGTCCTCGGTGACCGGCTGGTGCTCCCACAGCAGCGGACCGCGCTTCTCGGCGTGGCACTCGTAACAGGTGTCGTTGATCGTGGCGCGCACGAGCTGCTTCTGTGCGGTGGTGCCGTGCGGCGCGTGGCAATCGCTGCAGGCGATCTTGCCCTGGCGTACCGGGTGCGCGTAGGCCTTGAGGAACTGGCTGCGCTCGGCGACGTGGCAGGTATAGCAGACGTCCGGCTGCGTGGCCCTCGACAGCACGGCGTCCTTCGCCTTGTGGCTGTCGTGGCACGAGGCGCACGAGACGTTGTTCACGTCGTGCGGTCCGACGTGCCATTGCGCCGCGGCTGTCTGCTCGTGGCAGCCCAGGCACATCGCGTTCTGCACCGGCACCGGCGTATCCGCCGTGCGGCCGAACTTGATCATCGACGGCCGCGATTCGCCCTTCTTGACCCTCTTGGTGTGGTTGCCGCCGGGACCGTGGCACGCCTCGCACTGCAGGCCGCCCTTGCCGAACGGCGTGCGCGCATCATTCGGTTGCGCGTGCGCGGTGTGGAAGATGTCGTTGACCTCGGGGCCTTCGTGGCAGGTGAGGCAGGTGTCGGCACCCTTCGCGCTGTACGGCGCACCGGCGTTCGGCGCCTTCGCAGGTACCCCGGCGAACGCGAGCATGGGCCCCAGTCCCAGGCCGATGAGCAGCAATACTCGCAGGAGCGCTTGCGGTAACTTCATGTCGGTGCGTCCGTCTGTATTGGGGTTGCGCATCAGTTGTTGTACTGGAACTGGCCGACGCCGTGCGTGACCTTCACGTCGACCGGTCTGCCGGGGCCATGGCAGCCGGCACAGGCCTCCACTGGGGCGGCGGGCGTCGCGCTACCGGCATCCTTCACCGCACTGAACGAACCGCCGTTCAATTCCATGTGCTGCTTCGCCGTCGCGCTGCCGTGGCAGGCGGAGCACGCCGCGCTGGCGGGCGTGATCGCGACGTCGCCGGTCGGTACCGAGCGGTCAGGCCCGGCGTCGATGGTCGTCGCGATGGCAGTCGCGGAACCCGGCGGGTAGTAGGTATCGGGCAGATGGCAGCCTTCGCAGTTGTTGAGCTTGCCGGGATACTTCACCGAGCTGAAGTCGTAGCCCGTGTTGTTGAAGCCACAGACCTTGTAATTGGCCGCGTGGATCGCGTGGACCATGTACTTCAGGTCGATCGACTGATCGTCCAGCGTCCCGGTGACCACCTCGCAACTGGATCCCGCGACGCGGCGGTTGATGTCTGTCGCGTTCGGGTTATGGCAGGTTGCACAGAGCCCGATGTTGCCGGTGCGGCTGTTGCCGTGCAGCGTGAGTTCCTGGTGGCAGTCGTTGCACTTGGCGATGTCGACGATCTGCCGATAAGCGACCGGCGCAGCGTCCGTGATTGCAAACGTCTTGCCGGCCGACGCGACGGGAAGTCGCTCGCGCGTGCCATCACCGTTGACGTCGACGGCCGGGCGACCCTCGATCAGCGCTTCGCCCGATCCCTTGGCGTCCGCGGGAATTGCCACGGCCGCGGTTGCCGTGAACCCGCCCGCGAACGCGGGGTCGGCCACTCCGTTGGCCTTGAAGTCGATGCGAATCGGCTGGGCCGGTGTACCGGTCGTCGCCGTGGCCGACTTGCTGCCGGTGTTGGTGAAGTCCGGCTGCGTCGAGAACGCGACGTCGACGGCCAGGGAGGCCGCTGAATTCTGGAACGGGCCGTTGGCCGCCTTGATGTCGTAGGGCGCGTTGCCATTGGTCGGATCGACGACGCGGATGGTCACGGTCGGGTTCTGGCCAGGCGCCGTGTTGGCCACCTGCAGTACTTCGTACTTGAACTTCGCAGCGGCCGCCTGCTCGGGGATCACGTGAGCATTCGAGACGCGCAAGTTGGCGACATCGGAGTTCGGGCCGTGGCATGCAGTGCAGGTGTCGTCAGTCGCCGCAACGCCGCCGTGATTCTCGCCAGTGACGAAGTTGACGTTGTCGTGGCACGAGGTGCAGGTCGCCTTGTTGACGGTGTAGCGCCAGTTGCTGGCCTGCGGCGTGTCCGTGTCGCTTTCCTGGTGGCAGGTCGTGCAGTTGCGCTTGTCCTGCGGGTACACGACTTCACTGAAATCCTGGAAGGTGTTGCCGAAGCCGAAGATGCCGTAGAAACCGCCGGCCTCGACGCTCGGCAGCGTCTCGCCCGAGTGGATCTTGTGGATCATGACCTTCAGGTCGATCGAGTTGCCGGACTGCGCGTCGAACGAGTACGACTCGTGGCACATCGCGCAGTACTGCAGGTCGAAACGCGCGCCGCCGTGGAACGCCAGGTTGTCATGACACTTGTTGCAGGTATCGTTGTCGACAATCTCGCGGCCGGACTCGTTGACCGGGAGGTTGGTCGCTGGCGTGAACGTGTAGACGGCGTTGTTGGCAGGGATCGCCGGCGTGAGCCGGATTTCCAGGCCCACGCGATGCGGCAGCGAGCCGTCGTACGGAATCTCGGCGTCGTTCTTCACGCTCCTGGCAAACGTATACGTGTAGATGCCGTTCTGCTTGTCGGTCCAGACGCCGGACGTCGCGGTCTCCGTCGTAGCCTGGTTCTTCGGGCCCGTGCCCGTCACCTTGTCTGGCGGCGTAGGCGCCGTGCCGGGGAACGCCTCGGTCCGGCGCGTGATCGCATGCCACGTGCTCGAAGCACCGTTGGCCGCAGGCTCCAGCCGCGCCAGCACGAAGCGGATGTT
>JBAVJR010000105.1:0-2862 GCA_049687855.1 Steroidobacteraceae bacterium
CGGCTCGAGCGTGAATTCTCGAAGCAGGAGATCCTGACCCTGTACCTGAATCGCATCTTCCTCGGGCAGCGTTCCTATGGCATCGGGGCCGCGGCGGAGGTGTACTTCGACAAGCCGGTGCATGACCTGACCGTCGCCGAGGCCGCGCTGATCGCGGGCCTGCCGCGATCGCCCTCGCTGGACAACCCCGTTGCGAGCGTCGAGCGGGCTCGCTACCGCCGGGCCTATGTGCTGCGACGAATGCTCGAACTCGGCAAAATCGACCAGGCCCGGCACGACGCA
Source organism: Steroidobacteraceae bacterium (assembly GCA_049687855.1). Lineage (GTDB taxonomy): Bacteria > Pseudomonadota > Gammaproteobacteria > Steroidobacterales > Steroidobacteraceae > RPQJ01. Next base: position 283 of record JBAVJR010000105.1, read on the forward strand.
GCGCTCGACGAGCCCATCTCCAGCCGCCTGCACGGGCCGATCATCGAACTCGACGCGCCTTACGCAGCCGAGATGGTTCGCGCCGAAATGGTGCGCCAGCACGGCGCGGACGCCCTCACGGCCGGCTACCAGGTCTACACGACCCTCGACAGTCGCCTGCAGCAGGCCGCCAATGCCGCAACCTGGCGCACCATCCTCGAATACGAGCGCCGCCACGGGTTTCGCGGCCCGCTCGAGCAGATCGACCCGGCGCGGCTCGGCGATGCCGCCACGCTGAACCAGGTGTTCAAGCGCAACCCACCGCGCGGCAGCCTCTGGCCGGCCGTGGTCACTGCCGTGGCCGATCGCAGCGCCGAGCTGATCCTGCGCAATGGCTCTGCCATCACCCTCGACTGGGACGGCCTGTCCTGGGCGAGGCCGGTGATCGATCCCCTCAAGGACGCGCTCGGTCCGTATCCAAAGGCCGCGCGCGAAGTGCTCGCGTCCGGCGACGTGGTCTACGTCGAGCCATTGCCCGATTCCAGATACCGGCTGGGCCAGTTGCCCGCAGTGTCCGGCGCGCTGGTGGCGCTCGATCCGGTGGACGGTGCAATCGTCTCGCTGGTCGGCGGCTTCGATTTCGGGTCGAGCAAGTACAACCGCGTGGTGCAGGCGCAGCGGCAGCCGGGCTCCGCGTTCAAGCCGTTCCTGTACTCGGCGGCCCTGGAGCGCGGCTTTACCCCCGCAACGCTGGTGAATGACGCCCCGATCGTGCTGCCGGGCGGCGGCGGCGCGGAAGGCGACGAAGAATGGCGGCCGCAGAACATCACGCGCAAGTTCTACGGGCCGACGCCGATGCGTGAAGGCCTGGTCCGCTCACGCAACCTGGTCTCGATCCGGCTGCTGCGCGGTGCGGGCATCGGTTTCGCGATGCAGCACATCGCGCGGTTCGGCTTCGGACCGCAGTCGCTGCCGGCGAACCTGACGCTCGCGCTCGGCACCGGACAGGTCACTCCGCTCGAAATGGCGCGCGGCTTCGCGGTCTTCGCCAACGGCGGCGCGCTGGTGACGCCGTATTTCATCCAGTCGGTGCAGGACTCGGACGGCAAGGAACTCTTCCACGCCGAACCGGCCAAGGCGTGCGGCCTGTGCGATTTCGACGCAGCAGGCGACGCCGGAGCGGCCGTGCCGACCGTTGCCAGCGAGGCTCCCAGCGGCGCTGCCGCAGTGAAGACGGGCGCCGGCGTACCTCGTGCGCCGCAGGCGATCAGCCCGGCCAATGCGTTCGTGATGACGGACATGATGACGGACGTGATCCAGCGCGGCACGGCCCAGCGTGCTGCGGCTGCGCTCAACCGCAAGGACATCGCAGGCAAGACCGGCACGACGAGCGACCGGCGCGATACGTGGTTCGTGGGCTTCAACGCCGATATCGTGGCCGCAGTCTGGCTTGGATTCGACCAGGAGCGTTCGCTCGGCGAGAGCGAAGAAGGCGGCAAGACCGCCCTGCCGATGTGGATCTACTTCATGCAGGAAGCGCTGCGCGACAAGCCGGAACACCGCCAGCCTGAACCACCGGGAGTGGTACGCATGTGGGTTGCGCGGGAGAGCGGCGCACCGATGCGTGCTGGAGCGTCCGGCGCGCTGTTCGAGGCGTTCCTCGAGCAATATGCGCCGCAGCCCGGCATGGGCGGCTTCGGTGACGACGGCGTGGGTGCGGAAACGGTCGCACCCGCAGCGGGTGACGAGTCGATCTTCTGACACCAACCCCTGCGCAACGCCCGTTGCCGGCCCGGTGCGATTCGGTATGCTCGGAGGCGCATGAGTCGACAGAGACCCAACCCGCGCGCCGAGATGTTGCGTCAGGCGGTGGCCGAGGAAGCCGCACGCGTGATGGCCGAACAGGGCATCGACGATTTCCTGTTGGCCAAGCGCAAGGCAGCTGCACGGCTAGGCGTCGTGGACGCGGCGATCCTGCCGCGCAATACCGAAATCGAGGCGGCGCTGTTTGCGCGGCGGCGGCTGTTTGCGGGTGGCCGGCACGAGGCCGAAATCGCGGACCTGCGACGCTCGGCCCTGCAGGCCATGCGCCTGTTGGCGGAGTTCGATCCTCGCCTCGTCGGGCCCGTGCTCGCGGGCACCGCCTCGCCGCATTCCGACATCCACCTGCACCTGTTCTCGGAGTCGGCCGAAGCCGTCTCGATCCGGCTCGAGGAACGCGGCGTGCCGCACGAAACGCTCGAGCGTCGGCTCCGCTTCGAGCGCGACCGCACGGTCACCTTCCCGGCCTTCCGCTTCGTCGCAGGACACCAGGCCATCGACGCGGTGGTCTTCCCCCTGGACGGCATCCGGCAGTCGCCCTGCAGCCCGGTCGACGGCAAGCCGATGCGGCGCGCAACCGCAGCCGAGGTCGCGGCACTGGTCTGAAACTCCCTCCGCCACTGCGCGAGGGAGACGAGGCAGTTGCAGGCGGCCGATCCGCTGCCTTGCCCCGAGCTTGGAAAGGCAGACACGCGCGGGTTGCAAGCGGCCGATCCAGAGTCTTTCCCCGAGCTTGGAAAGGCAGACACGCGCTCGGGGAAAGACTCTGGATCGACCGCT
>JBAVJR010000106.1:0-2478 GCA_049687855.1 Steroidobacteraceae bacterium
ACCGCGGTGAGTTCGATTTCGACAAGCCGCCACCGGCAGGCGGTCCCGAGGGGCAGGAGGCTGAGGGCGGCTCCGTGCAGGTGCCGGAACTCACTTCGGTGCTCGATACCCTCGAAGAACAGATCAACGACCGCGAGCGGCAGTTGCAGGCGCTCGAGATGGTCATGGCGACGCGTGAACTCGGCCAACGCATCATGCCGGGCGGGCTGCCGCTGATCGGCGGCTGGATTTCCTCGCATTTCGGCCGTCGCACCGATCCGTTCACGGGTCACGGTGCGTTCCATGCGGGCGTCGACTTTGCAGGTCCCGCGGGCTCCCGCGTCATCGCCGTCGGTCCCGGAGTCGTCTCTTATTCCGGCTGGAAGCAAGGTTACGGCAACATCGTCGAGATCACGCACCCGACGGGCTACGTGACGCGCTACGGCCACAACTCGCGCAACCTCGTGCGAGTGGGGCAGTCGGTGCAGAAGAACGACGCCATCGCCGTCATCGGCAGCACGGGCCGCTCCACCGGCACCCACGTGCACTTCGAGGTGCTGCGGGACGGCAACGTGCTGAACCCGATGAAGTACCTCGCAGCGCCTTGAGAAGGGGTTAGGGGATAGGGGTTAGTCGGAACCCAGCCCCATCAACATTTCCCAAAGTTTGTTCGGGCCAACGGCCAACGAAGTCCTGCAGCCTTTTCGCTGTCCAGTCGTAGCGCTGCACTTTTCCGACTAACCCCTATCCCCTAACCCCTTGTCTCTACTGAGGGCTGCCCCAACTACGGGGACCGCCTTGCTGTAGAATTTCCGCCTTTATTTTCAACGCTTATCGCCCGGAGCCCCTGTGGCTAATTGGCTCACCCGCATTTTCGGCAGTCGCAACCAGCGGCTCGTCAGTCAGTACAACGGCCTCGTCAAGAAGATCAACGCGTTCGAGCCCGCCCTGCAGGCGCTGTCCGACGCCGACCTCGCCGCCAGGACCGTCCAGTTCCGCGAGCGGCTCGCGGCCGGCAAGACCCTCGACGATCTCCTGCCCGAAGCGTTCGCGGTCGTGCGCGAAGCCTCGCGCCGCACCCTCGGCCTGCGCCACTTCGACGTGCAGCTGATCGGCGGCATGGTGCTGAACAACGGCAAGATCGCTGAAATGCGCACCGGCGAAGGCAAGACCCTGGTTGCCACGCTGCCCGCGTACCTCAACGCGCTGACCGGCAAGGGCGCGCACATCGTCACGGTCAACGAATACCTCGCGCAGCGCGACGCCGACTGGATGGCGCCGATCTACAACTTCCTCGGGATGAGCGTCGGCGTGGTCAAGGCCGGCCTGACGACCGAAGAGAAGCGCGCCGCTTACGGGTCCGACATCACGTACGGCACCAACAACGAATTCGGCTTCGACTACCTGCGCGACAACCTCGCGTTCCGCATCGAAGACCGCATGCAGCGCGAGCTCGCGTTCGCCGTGGTCGACGAAGTGGACTCGATCCTGATCGACGAGGCGCGCACACCGCTGATCATCTCGGGCCCCGCCGAGGAGAGCACCGAGCTCTACATCAAGATCAACGAGCTGGTGCCGCGTCTCTCGAAGCAGGAGACGGAAGAGGGCGAGGGCGACTACTGGGCCGACGAGAAGTCGAAGCAGGTCCACCTCTCCGACCAGGGTCACGAGCACGTCGAGGAGCTGTTCCTGGAGGCCGGCCTGCTGCTCGAAGGGCAGAGCCTGTACGACCCGGCCAACATCCGCCTGATGCATCACCTGAACGCGGCGCTGCGCGCGCACGCGCTCTATCGCAAGGACGTCGAATACATCGTCCGCAACGGCGAAGTCATCATCGTCGACGAGTTCACCGGGCGCACCATGCCGGGCCGGCGCTGGTCGGATGGCCTGCACCAGTCGGTCGAGGCGAAGGAAGGCGTGAACGTGCGCGAGGAAAACCAGACGGTTGCCTCGATCACGTTCCAGAACTTCTTCCGCATGTACGGGAAGCTGTCCGGCATGACCGGCACGGCCGACACGGAGGCCTTCGAGTTCCAGCAGATCTACGGCCTGGAAGTGGTCGTCATTCCGACGCACCGCCCGATGATCCGCGACGACGCCGCCGATCTCGTCTACCTCACGCAGCAGGACAAGTACGAGGCGATCATCGAGGACATCCGCGAGTGCGTTAAGCGCGGCCAGCCGGCGCTGGTCGGCACCACTTCGGTGGAAACCTCGGAGCTGCTCTCGGGACTGCTGAAGAAGCACGGAATCGATCACAACGTGCTGAACGCGAAGCAGCATGACCGCGAGGCGATCATCGTGTCGCAGGCCGGGCGTCCCGGCACGGTGACGATCGCCACCAACATGGCGGGCCGCGGCACGGACATCGTGCTCGGCGGCAGCCTCAAGACGGAACTGGCCGCGATCGACCCGGCGGATGCCGCCGCGCGCGCCGCCATCGAGGAAGAGTGGAAGCGCCGGCACGAGCAGGTGATCGCGTCGGGCGGCCTGCACATC
>JBAVJR010000107.1:0-2690 GCA_049687855.1 Steroidobacteraceae bacterium
TTCCGGCACTGGCGCGCGCTCGATGTGCAACGTGTCCAGGTCACGATTGAAGGTCGAGACGGCGCCCGAGTCGTGCCATTCGCGCACGAAGATCCGGCCAAAATCGTCCGAGCTCATTTCACGCTGACGGCCGGCGGCGTCCTCGATGTCGAGTGCCATCAATCGCCGTGAGGACTCGAACTCCTCGAAGATCGGGCAGATCGCGCCTTCGGCGAACATGCGGAACGGCGTGCCGAGCACCTGGAAGTGGAACCTGCCGTTCACGAGCCTGGAATTCAGCAGGTTCGCGATGATCGGGAACAGCTTGTAGGTGTTGCGCTCGTGCGTGAGATCGACGGCCGTGAGCGCGCTGGTCTTGAGCGGCTTGCCGAACAGGCGGCCACTGGTCAGGAAGAAGCGCAGGAACGTCTTCGCGCGGTTCGCAGCGTCCGGCGTGCACTGCCAGACGCGATCGTGGCTGCGCACCACGTCGAGCAATTCCTTCAACTCGGACCAAGACGCGTGCTGCGCCGGAATTCGCTCGCTCTTGTGCGGATCGTTGGCGAGGTAGTGGAACGGGATCGAGTCCGTCGACAGACCTGCGTAACCCTGCGACATCGCATCCTCCAGCAGGGTGCGCATGCGCTCGCGCTCGGTTGCGGTGGGTTCACGCGTCACGGCGGCGTCCGTGCTGCCCATGGCCTCGATGCGCAGCATCGAATGCGGCAGCAACGGCACGATGTTCGGGCCGAGCGGCAGCCGGTCGAGGTGTCGGAAGTAGTCCCCGGTCGTGTGCCAGTCGATGCGGTCCACGACCTTGCGCAGCACGGGCTTCGGCATGTTCTCGACGCGCGTGAAGCAATCGAGGATCGGATCGTCCCCGTTGCGGCGCTGTGCGCCGAAAGCAGTGCCCAGGCTGCAGTTGCCGACGACGACCGTCGTCGTGCCGTGTCGCACAGATTCCGGCAGGCCGGGTGCGAGTTCCACCTCGAGGTCGAGGTGCGTGTGGATGTCGAGCAGGCCCGGCATCAGCCAGCGCCCGGTGGCGTCGACGACCCGCTCGGCGCGGCCGAGTGGCAGGCCAGGGCCGCGAGCCGCGATCCTGCCATCTGCGATGGCAATGTCTTCCACGGCAGACGGGCCGCCCGTGCCGTCGAACACGTGCGCGCCGCGAAGCAGAACCTGCCAGTCCGGGTGCATGAGGTGACTGTCTTCCATACGTCGTCGGTGGATCGAGGAGTGGCTGCGGCGCAGTCGTGGCGCGTCTACGACACCAGCGCGTCGGTCACGTCCTCGAATGCAGACTGCAGCGTTGCGACCTGGGCTGCTGCAGTCGCCGGACACACCAGCATCATGTTGTGGAACGGTGCGATGAGGCAACCCCGGTTGAGCAGCGCGAGGTGGACCGCCTGCTCCAGCGCCGGTGCATGCGCTGCCTCGGCCTGCGTGCCGTTACGCAAAGGCCCGGGTGCGCAAATGAACTCCACGCGTGCGCCGACGCGCACGACGTGCCAGGGCAACCGGCGCGCCTCGATCGTCGCCTGCAGGCCTGCCGCGAGCTTCGCCGCCAGCCGTTCCATGTGCCGGTAGGAGTCGGCCGTCATGACGTGTTCGAGCGTTGCGCGCATCGCGGCCAGTGACAGGGCGTTCGCGGACAGCGTCGTGCCCATGCCCGAGTGACCGGGCGGGGTCTGCCCACGCACGGCCGTCAGGCGCCGCGCAACTTCGTCGGTGAAGCCCCATACGCTGGCGGGTACGCCGCCCGCGACCGGCTTGCCGAGCACGAACAGGTCGGGTTCAAGCCCGTGGGCGCGCGTGTAGCCGCCGGGACCCGTCGAGATGGTGTGCGTCTCGTCGATCAGGAGCAGCGTGCCGGTGGCGCGCGTCAGGCGCCTGACGTGATCGAGAAAGCCCGGCTCAGGCAGCACCATGCACGAGTTCGTGAGCACGGGCTCGGTGATCACGCAGGCCACGTCGCCGTGTTCCAGTTCGCGGCGCAGTCCGTCGACGTCGTTGAACTCGACGACGCGTGCGAGCTGCGTGAGGTCGGCGACCTGGCCCAGCAGTCCTGGGCGATTGACGGCCCGGCCATCGACCAGCCGCACGAACGTCTCGTCGACCGTGCCGTGGTAGCAGCCGTTGAAGACCAGGATCTTCGGGCGTCCAGTCACGGCGCGCGCCACGCGCAGCGCGAAACGATTGGCATCCGTCGCCGTCGTCGCGACCTGCCAGTGCGGCAGGCCGAAGCGTTCGTTGAGCAACGGCCCCACTGCGATCGCATCCTCCGTCGGCAGCATGTACGTCAGGCCCTTGCCGGCTTGTCGCGCGATGGCTTCCGCAACGGGTTGCGGTGAATGGCCGAACATCGAGCCAGTGTCGCCGAGGCAGAAGTCGGCGTATTCGTTGCCGTCGATGTCGCGCAGCGTCGCCCCATGGGCCGACTCGACGACGAACGGGAAGGGCATCGACCAGTCCTTCATCCAGTGCATGGGAACGCCGTCGTAGAAGCCGGCTATGCCATGGCCGGTGCGCTGCAGCGACCGCGGGTGCGCGTCGACATAGCGACGCTGCTCGGCGGCGAACAGTTCGCCGATCCGCCGCAACGCCACGCCACCGAGATAAGCCGTTGCCACGCTGGAGAATCCCCGGGACCTACAGGCCCGACAGTTTAGGGTAGTGGCGGGAAGGGAAGGGGTTAAGGGATAGGGGAT
>JBAVJR010000108.1:0-8079 GCA_049687855.1 Steroidobacteraceae bacterium
CCACCAGCACCAGGCAGTTCGAACACGGTGGAGTTCTCAACGGCGTGCTGGTGACGGAAGCCGCGACGACGTTCACCTACGGCGATGGCTATGGCAGTCCCACGCAAGTGCAGACCACGACGTGGGATCGGGACCCGTACTCGCCGCACGTGAACAGCGCCTGGCGCTCGACGTCGAGTCTCGGTTACGCGAACGACCCGTCGGGAAACTGGTGCCTGGGTCTGCCCGTCAGCCGCACGACGACGAGCACCGCGCCCGACCAACCCGCCTTGACGCAGACGACCACGTACGCGACCGACCCGGTCGCATGCCGGATCACGCAGCAGGTGATCGAACCGAACAACCCCGCGTCGAAGGTCGCCACCTCGTTCGGCTTCGACGGCTGCGGCAACCTGAACTCGGTGCGCACCGTGGGCTCCAACCCGAACGGCTCGGCGATGGCGGCCAGGACGGCGAGCTTCAACTATGGCAGCCGCTGCCAGCTGCCCGAATCCGCCACCAACGCGGCGGCGGAAACGACGACGTACGAGTGGCGCTACGACTTCGGCGTGCCTGCGCGCGTCACGGATCCGAACGGACTGTCGACGACGTGGTCACACGACCCATTCGGACGCCGGGTCAGCCAGACGGCGAGCGACGGCACCCGCCGGACGTGGACATTCCAGTCGTGTGGCACGACCGGATGCTGGGGCACGGGTGAACTTCGCTTCCTGGTGTACGACCGGAACTACGCGGCCGACGGCGCGCTGATCCGCGAGCACCATTCCTACTACGACGGCTACGAGCGCCCGCGCCTGGAGGAATACCACGGTGCGCTCGGAGCCTGGTTGCACCGGACGTATGACTACGATGCAGCGGGGCGCATGACGCGTGAGTCGCGACCCTATGCGAACGTCCCCAACGGCCACACGATCCGCACGTTCGACCCACTCGGTCGAACGCTCAGCGAGCGCGACTACGACGCGGCCGGCGCAACCGTTCGCAATTCGAGCGCCGCCTACGCCGGTCGGACCACGACACTCTCGGACGCGCTCGGCCGCTCGCGGTCCCGCTTCGTGGACGTCGCCGGCAACCTGCGTCGCGCGATAGACCCGTCGCCCGGCGGCACGACGCGGTACGACTACGACTCACTCGGCCACCTCAATCGCATCCAGGACGCCATCGGGGCCGTCTCGACTGGCACCTACGACGTGCGCGGGTTCCGCACCCAATGGTCGGACGCGGACGCAGGAGCCTGGAACTTCACGCGCAATTCGCTGGGTGAAGTCGTCGCGTGGACCGACGCGAACGGGCGGTCGTTCACTTCGGCCTACGACGCGCTCGGCCGCAGAGTGTCCCGCACCGAACCCGAGGGAACGAGCACCTGGACCTGGGGTTCGTCGGCGGCCGCTCGCAACATCGGTCGATTGCAGTCGAAGGCCGGCCTCGGCTACTCGGAGACGCTTGCCTACGACGGTGTCGGCCGCGTCAGCACGCGCACGATCACGACGGACCAGGGCTACCGGTACGACTACACGTACAACTCCAGCGGCGAGATCGACACGCTTACTTATCCGACCAGCCCGGTGCCCTCGGGTCAATCGGGTGGTCGACTCCGGCTGCGCTACTCGTACAACTTCGGCGCGCCGACGCAGATCGACGACGTGACGCTGGCGACACCACGCACGCTCTGGAAGCTCAATGCGGTCAGCGATTTCGACGCGCCGACGCGGGAGTCGTTGTCGGGCACAGCCATCGCAAGATCGTCCAGCTTCGACTCGGCGACACAGCGCCTGACGGCGCAGCAGGCGGGCACCGCCAGTGCCAGCAGCGCCCGCCAGAACCTCGCCTACCAGTGGGATGCGGCCGGCAACCTGCTGCAGCGACGCGATCTGAACCAGAACCTGACCGAAGCCTTCACGTACGACGGGCTCGATCGCGTCACGAACTCCACGCTGAACGGTTCGGCGAACCTGTCGGTGAGCTACGACGCAGCGGGTAACGTCCTGCGGAAATCGGACATCGGCAGCTACGTCTACGGTAATGGTTCGCGGCCGCACGCCGTGACGGCCGCCGGCAGTGAAGCGTTCACATACGACCGCAACGGTAACCTCGCGTCGCGCAACGGACTGGCCCAGGACTGGGCTTCGTTCAACCTGCCGACCACGTTGCGCAAACCGGGTTACCAGGCCCAGATCGCCTATGGTCCCGACCGCGAGCGCTGGCGCCAGGTCGCGAGCTACCAGAACGGCACCGAGACGACGCACTACGCCGGCAGCCTGCTCGAAAAGGAATCCACGACCTCCACGGGCGTGACGTACTGGCGGCATTACGTGCCTACGCCCCGCGGATCGACCGTCATCGTCTCGCGCAACTCGAACGGCACGACGTCCACGACCTACGTCGTGCCGGACCACCTCGGCAGCAGCGACACGCTGCTGAACGAGGCGGGCTCGACAGTTGCCAGACAGAGCTTCGGTGCATTCGGCACCCGGCGCGGCAGCAACTGGAATGCCGCAACTGCGCCGGACTGGCTGGGCATCGCGAACGCGACCCGCCAGGGTTTCACTGGGCACGAGATGCTCGACAACGTCGGGCTCGTCCACATGAACGGTCGTGTGTACGACCCGGCACTCGGCCGATTCCTCTCGGCGGATCCGCTCATCGGCGACCTGGCCGACTCGCAGTCGCTGAATCCGTATGCCTACGTCGGCAATCGGCCGCTGAACGCAACGGATCCGACGGGTTACCTCGTTGACGGCGGCCTTTCGGTCTATGTCGGCAAATTCGTCGTCGATTCGATTCTTTCTTCGCTCGTCTACGGCCTGTTCAACCACGGCGGCTTGCCCCCGCCGCCGGCCACCGCATTGCCCGGCCAGTCAGCGCAGAACGGCGTGGGATTGTGCGGTGCCGGGACATTCTCGCCCACCTGTGGCGGCACGATCCTGTATGCAGGCGCGCCGGGAACAGGACGCAGCGGAGTACCGACGTCGACCTGGGCAGAGACGCTGGTCGACGACGAGTATGCGCAGCAGAACCTCGAGCGCTTCTTCATCGATCTCGGGATCAACGCAGTCGACATACTGATCCTCTCGCCGGTCCACGACGCCCGGGATGCCTACGACGCCGCGCGACGGGGCGACAACGCCACGGCCATCCTTTATGTCGGTTTCACCGTTTGCGACGTCGTCAAGCCGTGCCAGTCGATCCTGTCGCCGGCGAAAGCGTTGCGGCGCGCAGCGAAATCGACACGTGCAATCGAGTCGGGCGGGCTGAATCTGTACCGCGCGGGCCGTGACGGAAACCTCACACGCGGCGCCGTCGGACACTGGAAGGACGGGGACTGGATGCTCTTCCTTCCCAACCGCGGGTCCGCGAAGGCAAACTGGCAGCAGAACGCAGGGAAGCTTCGCGCCGAGATGCGCCGGCAGGAACCTATTCACGACTCGTATCGCACGCCATCGGGCCTTCAGATTCCGGCGGGAGCGACGCCCGGCTCACCTGGTCGTTTCCTGAATGCCGAACGAAAGCTGCTCGAGTCGCGCGGTTGGCAATACAACGCGGAGACGGGTGCCTATCACCCACCGAAGCCATGAGTGAATTCGCCGTGATCGCAGACGAGATCCTTGGAACCACACTGACCGCGCACGGCTTCGTGTGCGTCGCCAGAGAGCCCGACCTGGCCATGTACGAATCCGCGGCCTGCACTCTGGCCGTGGGTCACGACAGTAAGCGCTCAAGCGAGGTCTTCATCGGCCTAAACAGACGCGAAGCGGCATGCGGACCGGACTTCGGTTTTGACGAAGTCATCCGTGCGTCCTCCGTCCCGGCAAGTCTTCACCCTACGGGTTATGCGGCGCGCGGCGAAGAGTCCGTGCGGCAGCTGCTCGAGGCCATGGCAAAGCTCCTGGCAACGTATTGCGTGCCGCTACTGCGCGGAGACGAAGGAGCTTGGTCGCACCTCGTCACACAACGCGACGCCGAAGCCGCACGCTACGCAACCGAGAATCATCTACGTCTGGCATTGAACGGTGCGACTGAGGCCTGGAAAGGAAAGAAGTTTGCCAAGGTCGTGGAGTTACTCGACCCGGTGAGGACCATGCTCGGTACGGCCGATCGGGCCAGGCTCGAATACGCCGAACGTAAGCTGCGCGATGCTTGATAGATCGGCGCCTGACGCCGGAATCCAGCCGCCGCAACCGCGCACACCGAACACTCTGGCGCTCCCCGTGCGAAGATGCTCCTTCGCACGAGGAGCACCGTTCCATGACCCAGACCTACCAGCGCATCGTCCTTGCCAGCCGCCCGCAGGGCGGCGCCGTCTCCCCGGACAACTTCCGTCTCGAGCGTGTTCCCGTCCCCAGCGTGGGTCCCGGCCAGATCCTCGTGCGTAATCACTTCCTGTCGCTCGACCCGTACATGCGCGGCCGCATGGACGACGCCAAGTCGTACTCGGCGCCGCAGGCGATCGGCGAGACGATGCTCGGCGGCACGGCGGGCGTCGTCGAAGCCTCGCAGAACCCGAAGTTCGCCCCCGGCGACGCCGTCATAGGCTTCCTGGGCTGGCAGGAATACGGCGTCTCGGACGGCACCGGCCTCAACAAGGTGGAGACCAGGCACGTCCCGCTCTCGGCGTATCTCGGCCCTGTCGGCATGCCCGGCGTCACGGCCTGGTACGGCCTGAACCAGATCTGCCAACCCAAGTCCGGTGAAACGGTGCTGGTCTCCGCGGCAAGCGGCGCCGTGGGCTCGGTCGTGGGCCAGCTTGCCAAGATGGCTGGCTGTCGCGCGGTCGGCATTGCCGGCGGTCCCGAGAAGTGCGCCTACGTGCGAGACGAACTCGGCTTCGACGCCTGCATCGACCATCGCGAGCACAAGGACATCCGCTCGATGAGCACGGCGCTGAAGGAAGCTGCACCGAACGGCATCGACTGCCTGTTCGAGAACGTCGGCGGCGTCGGCCTCGATGCCGCGCTGGCCCGCATGAATGCGTTCGGCCGCATCGCGATCTGCGGACTCATCGCCGGCTACGAAGGCGGCGACATTGCGATCCACAACACGCGTGCCCTGCTGGTCAACCGGCTCTCGCTGCGCGGCTTCATCGTGTCCGAGCACCTCGAGTTCTGGCCGCAGGCGCTCGGCGAGCTCGCCAAGGGCGTCGCGACCGGCAAGCTCAAGTACCGCGAGTCGATCGCGGACGGCCTGGCCGCCGCACCGGCAGCATTCATCGGCATGCTGCACGGCAAGAACTTCGGCAAGCAGCTGGTCAAGCTCACCTGAGTCTTCCGCGGTGACGACGACGATTCCCCATGCCGCGACGGTCCTGCTGCTGCGGGAAAGCGGCGACGGCCTGCAGGTGCTCCTGACCAAGCGTGCTGCCGGCGTGTCGTTCATGGGCGGGCTGTGGGTGTTTCCCGGCGGCCGCATGGAAGCGTCGGATCTCTCGCCCGAACTGGCCGCCCGCTCTGACCCGGCCACAATCGCCGACACCGGCTTCCGCATGCTGCGTGTCGAGGCCGACGCAGACACCGCATCGATAGACCTGGACACGGCGCGCGGATTGCTGATGGCAGCCTGTCGCGAAACGTTCGAGGAAGCGGGCGTGCTGCTGGCGCGGCCGCGCGGCGGCGGGCACTGGGGCTCGGACAAGCTCGCTCGCGTCACCGCACGGCGCGTGGCCGCCTCCGCCGACGCCACCGAGTTCGTGCGCATGCTCGTCGACGAGGACCTGGTGCTCGACGTCGAGCGGCACGTGTACTGGTCGCACTGGATCACGCCGTCCTTCGAGAGCCGCCGTTTCGACACGCGCTTTTTCGCGCTGACCGTGCCGCCCGACCAGGAAGCGAGCGTTGATCGCGGCGAACTCACCCACCACGCGTGGCTCACCGCAACCGACATCCGCACGCACCTCGCGAGCGGCGAGATGAAGATGGCGCCGCCGACCCGCGCCACGCTGCAGGATCTATGGAGCAGCCACGCGAGACATGGCGGCCTGGCCGCGATGCTCGAAGCCGAGCGCACGCGGATCGTGCCGCCGATCCTGCCGAAAATGGTCGAAGCGGGCGCCGACGAAATCGAAATCGTGCTGCCCTGGGACGAGCTGTACGGATGCACGCCCGGTGAGGGGTGCAAGATGCTCGAGAGTTATCCGGACTATGTGACGTCTTTGCCGTCGCGGATGCGGTTTCCGCGGCAGCGCTGAGGGCGCGCCCGGAACAAGGCGAACTCCCTCCCGGGGTGCGGGAGGGAGCGCCGATTCAAGGAACCAGGCTACTTTTCCCCCGGCACCAGGTTGCCGACGGCGCTCTGCACCGTCTCGCTGACCTTGGTCGCCATTTCCTTGGCCGAATCCAGCATCGACGTCGCCTGCTTCTCGGCCGACGCCTGTGCGGCATTGACCATCGAGCCGGCCTGCGCGGCGGTCTTCGAAGCCTGCTTCTGCGCGGACTTCACCACCTTGACGACGCTCTTCTTGGCCGATTGCAGGTTGCGGTCGGCCTTGCGCAGGGCGCGCTTGGCTGACGGCGGCAACTTGCCGACGGCTTTCTTGACGGCTGCACGCGTGCGGGCCGGAGCCTTGCGTGCAGCTGCCTTCACGGCAGCGACGCGGCGGCTGGTCGGGGTGCTGCGAGCCTTGGCGACCTTGCGCCTGGCCTTGACGACCTTCGCCTTCCGGACGACTTTGCGCCTGACCTTGGCGACCTTGGCCTTCCTGACGACTTTACGCTTGGCCTTGCTGGCCTTCGCTTTACTGACCTTGCGCGGCGCCGCACGACGCGCTTTCTTCTTCGCTGCCATGTGATTCGATCTCCCTATGCCTCTGGTTGGCGTGAGTTGCGCCGGTGGCGGACACCGTCGCGGCTGACTTGAGGACGCTATTCCTCGCGCCTTGCGCAGTCAACAAGGGAAAACTGCAGCCGGAGTCAGCCGGTGCCCTGCAGGCCGTGCGCGATGCCGTTCACAGACGCCACCAGCGCCGGGAACAGCAGCCAGTTCGGGTCGTCGCCTGCGCGATGCTTGCCGTTCGGCGAGCCCGCTTCGCGCCAGCGGCGCAACAACTGTACCTGCATCAGGTGGATCGGATCGACGTACGGGTTGCGCAGCCAGATCGATCGCTGCAGCGTGGGCTCGGCGTCCAGCAGCCGCGCGCAGCCCTTGAACTGCAGGACCAGGCAGCGCGTCAGTTCGTACTCCTGCCGGATCACCGTGGAATACCGTTCGACGTTGCCCGGGTACAGGCGCTCGTAGTGCCAGGCGATGTCCATGTCGGCGCGGGCGAGCCGCATCTCGACGTCGTCGAGCAGCCCGGCGAAGAACGGCCAGTCGCGGTACATCTCCCCGACCAGCGCTTCCCCATGGGCGTCGATGACCGCCGCCAGGCCCGTGCCCGCGCCGAACCAGCCGGGCAGCATGTGGCGGCTCTGGGACCACGCGAACAACCACGGCACGGCACGGATCGTGTCCACGCCACTGCCACTGCCCCGCACCAGGGGCCGCGAGCCGATCTGCATGTGCTCGATCACGTCGACGGGCGTGACCGCCTGGAAGAATTCGAAGAAGCCCGGATCGTCGTGCACGAAACCGCGGTAACGCGCCCGGCTCGCGTCCGAGAGCAGCTGCATCGCGTCCTGCCATCCCGCCCTGACGGTCTCGCGCCGCTCACCCGCGACGGCCAGGGCGAGGGTGTTGAGGCCCTTCTCGAACGTGCGTAACGCGATCGGCTGCAGGCCATAGCGGTCGTTGATCGTTTCGCCTTGTTCCGTGACGCGCAGTTGCCCGCCCGCTACGGCGGTGGGCAGGCTGCTCACGACGGCCTCGGTCCGGCTGCCGCCGCGACTGATTCCCCCGCCGCGGCCGTGGAACACCATCAGGCGCACGCCGGCGGCTTCGCACGACGCCAGCATGGCCGCCTGCGCCTTGCGCAGCAGCCAGCGTGAGGAGGCGATCCCCGACTCCTTGTTGCTGTCGGCGTAGCCGATCATCACGACCTGCCGGTTGCCCCGCGCGGCCAGGTGGTCGCGATAGATCGGATCGGCGAGCAGCCGCGTGAGCGTCGGCCCCGCCGCATCGAGCGCGGCCACCGATTCGAACAGCGGCGCG
>JBAVJR010000109.1:0-5421 GCA_049687855.1 Steroidobacteraceae bacterium
TGCCGTAATCGAGCGGACGCACAGTGCGCAGGTCGATCGTGCCGGCGAGGCCCTGCCCGACGAGCTGCGCGTCCGGCGTCTTGTAGACGACGACCTGGCTGATCAGTTCCGACGGGTACTGGTCGAACTCGACGCTGCGGTTGTCGCCGGTGCTGACCTGCTCGCGGCCGTTCAGCAGCGCGGTGGTAAAGCCCGGGTCGGTGCCGCGAAGACTGATCGCCGAGGCACGCCCTTCGGCGCGCTGCGAGGTGAGGCCCGGCAGGCGCGAGATCGACTCAGCGATGCTGGTGTCCGGCAGCTTGCCGATGTCTTCCGCCGAAATTGCCTCGACGATGCTCATCGATTCCTGCTTGACCGCGATCGCGCTCTCGATGCCGGCGCGGATGCCGGTGACGACGATTTCTTCGAGCTCGCCCTCGGCGGCGGGCGCGGTCTGCGCCTGCACCATGCCAGGCATGCCCAACGCAACGGCGATCGCGAGCGACAGCGCAGTGCGGCGGGTCGGATGAAGAATCGAACTGAAACGATCAGCGGCGCGCTTGTCGCCGGACTGCAGATACTTGGCCACGGATAGCCCCCTGGTTAGACAAAGGTGTAGTGCTCACCCAACACAGGATGCTAGTCGCGCTGCAAAACCACATGCAATGGCCTGCAAACGTATTCATTGAATAATGGATCACTGTTGCTGGAGAGCAACGTCAAAACTAGGCATTAACCCGGACAAGTTCACCGGTACGTGCGGAGTGGACGGCCCGCATCAGCACGCGCACGGAGTCGCGGCCGAAGATTTCGTCGATCCGGCAGGCCATCTTGCGCTGCCAGTTGGCATGCTCTTCGTTGGTCCCAGGCACGTTGACCGGGTCCGGCATGCCGATGAGATCCTCGACCTGCAGGACCACCAGCGCGGATGCGGTGCGCGCGAGAAACACATGGATCGCGTGCGACAGGGCTTCGGTGTATGCGTCCGGTGCTTCCGAGGCATCGTCCGGTTTCAAGCCGCTGGCCTCGAGCGCGGCCAGCAGGGCGCGCCGGTCACGCACGCGCTCGTCCGCCACGTGCCGGCGGGTTTCCTCGTCCGGATAGAGCGACAGACGCTGGCGCAGGTCGATGTCGCAGCCCGACCAGTAGCCGTGCAGGGTCGGCAGGTCGTGCGTGGTGATCGTCGCGATTGCGCGGCGCGGATACTCGCCAGGCTGGACGAAGCGGCCGTCGGGATGCTTTGCGAACAGCAGCACGCGATACGAGTACACGGCGCGGTCGTCCATCGCGTGCGACATCTCGGGCGGCACCGTACCGAGGTCTTCGCCGACGACGAGGCAATCGTGCCGCTCGCTTTCGAGCGCCAGCACCGACATCAGGTCGTCGAGCGGATAGTGGACATAGCCGCCAGCAGTCGAACCGAGACCGGCCGGGACCCACCACTGGCGGAACAGCGCCATCACATGATCGAGTCGCAGCGCGCCGAAGTGCCGCATGTTCGCGGCGATCAGGTTGCGGAACGGGCGGTACTGTTCGGCGACGAGCACGTTCGGATCCTGCGGCGGGATGCCCCAGTCCTGGCCCATGAGCGCAAGCGCATCGGGAGGTGCGCCGACGCCGGCGCCCTTGCGATAGAGCGCCTGGTCGGACCACGTCTCGGACCCGCTCGGGTTCACGCCCACGGCGTAATCGCCGTAGAGGCCGATCGGCATGCCGAGCTGGCGACCGAGCGACTGTGCCTCGCCGAGCTGTTCGTCAGCAAGCCACTGCAGCCAGGCATGGAACTCGACCGACTCGGCGTGCGATTTCTCGAACGCCTGGACGCCGGGGTGCGTCGGATCGCGCAGTTCTTCGGGCCACGTCGGCCAGCCCCAGTGGCGCTGGCCATCGATCGCACGCATGTGTGCGTCGATGGCGTCGTGCAGCGCATGACGACGCAGCGATTCGCCGCGTTCAGCGCGGTAAGCCTGGAACTGCGCCGCGCGCGGCGAAGCCTGCGCTGACCGCTCGCGACGAAAGTGGGCGTGCAGCAGCTTCAGCACGCGCAGCTTCGCCTGCGTGACGCCGGGGTAGTCCACGCAGGGCGCCGCGCGCAGGAGCGCGAGCTCGGCCTGGAATTCGGCGGCATGCACCATGGCCCGTGCCTCGGCGCAGTGCGCGAACTCCGCGACACCCTCGATCGCGATGTAGAGCACGTTCAGGAAGAGCCGTGACGACGGGCTGTATGGACTGAACTGCCACGGATTGCCCGGGAACAAAGCGTGCAGCGGGTTGAGGCCGACGAAGGCAGCGCCCTGCTCCGCGCACGTACGCACGACGGCAGCCAGGTCGGCGAAGTCGCCGATGCCCCAGTTCCGTTCGGAGCGCAGCGTATACAGCTGCACCGCCACACCCCACAGCCGCCCGCCATCGCGCAGGACCGCGGGTTCGTGACAGGAGAGCGGCGCCACGATGAGTGCGCAGGATTCGCTCGCAAGGCCTTCGAGCGCGACGTGCAGCGTGTGATACCCGTGCCGCAGGTCGCCGGGCAGCGGCAGCGCGCGCCGCGTCTGCCAGCGGCCATCGACTTCACGCCGCTCCTGCTCGGGCAGGTCGGCAGCACGCGCGCGCCCCTGGATTTCGTTGCCGCCGTCGGTGGCGATGCGCCACGCGAGTTCCCGCTCGAGCGAATCGGCAGGAACCGCAACCGTCACGCCGTTGCGGTGCGGATGCATGACCGCCACGGCTGGCAACAGCGAACGCAGTCGTCCGGTTTCGCGCTCGTGCAGTTCGCGCTCGATCGTCGCTGCATCGGACGTGGAGAGGCCCATCGCCGCGAGGATCGCCGTCTTGGTTTCGCGACTGATCTGCAGCAGCTCGCCGCGATAGTTGTGGTATGCGTCGCCGATGCCGCGCTGCCTGGCGAGTTGGTCGAGCAATGAATCGAGCATTCGATACCGTCCGGTTGGCGGTCGCGACGATGCCCTACGTCAGGGAACGCCGCAAGTGTGTTTATCCGATCAGGCGACCCGCGATTCCAGCAGCACCGTGCTGCGTGGCTGCAGTGCAAGCCGCGTTCCGGCCGCGAGACTGGTCATGACGCGCGGCGGGTGTTCGTGACTGGTGTCGAACAGCACGCCCCAGGTCGAGCCGTCGGGCCCGGCAGGCAAAGTCATCTGCGTCGGCTTGTCGTCGGCGTGAAAGACGACGAGCAGATCGCTACTGCTGGCGCTGCGTGTGGCGGCACCGTTCAGCAGCACGGCGATCGAAGCCAGGCTCGAATCGTTCCAGTCGGCGTCGGTCATCTCCCGTCCGGACGGGTGCAGCCACGTCACGTCCTTGGTGTCCGCGCCGCGCCGCGTGCCCTTGAGGAACGTGTCGCGACGCAGCCATAGGCGCGACTTGCGCAGGTCGATCAGGCGGCGCACGAACGCGACCAGCGCAGCGTTGCGCTCCGTGAGCGTCCAGTCGATCCAGTTGATCTCGTTGTCCTGGCAATAGGCGTTGTTGTTGCCGTGCTGCGTACGACCGAACTCGTCGCCTGCCATCAGCATGGGCACTCCCTGCGACAGGAACACCGTCGCCAGCAGGTTGCGGACCTGGCGGGCGCGGGTCGCGAGAATCGCCGGATCGTCCGTGGGTCCTTCCGCGCCGTAGTTGTCACTCAGGTTGTGCGCATGGCCGTCGTGATTGCCTTCGAGATTCGCCTCGTTTCGCCGGTCGCTGTAGGTCACCGTGTCGTGCAGCGTGAAACCGTCGTGGGCGGCGACGAAGTTGACGCTGGCGGTCGGCTTGCGGCCGCGCGCGCGGAAGAGATCGCTGGAACCGGCGAAGCGCTCGACGAACGCTCCGACGAGCGGCCGGTCGCCGCGCCAGAAGGCGCGCACCGTGTCGCGGTAACGATCGTTCCACTCGGCCCAGCCGACCGGGAATGACCCGAGCTGGTAGCCGCCGGGACCGACGTCCCACGGTTCCGCAATCACCTTGACGTAGGCGAGCTGCGGGTCGGCACGCAGCTCCGAGAAGAACGGCGCCGCACGGCTGAAGCCCCTGCCGTCGCGACCGAGGATCGGCGCAAGGTCGAAGCGAAAGCCGTCGACGCGCATGTCGGTGGCCCAGTACCGCAGGCAATCGATCACCATCGCGCGCACGGCGGGCTCGTCGAAGTTGATCGTGTTGCCGCAGCCCGAAAGATTCGCGTAATGCGCACGGTTGCCGGCGGGCAACCGGTAGTAGACCGGGTTGTCGAAGCCGCGCAGGTTCAGCGTCGGACCGTGCTCGTTGCCTTCGGCAGTGTGATTGAACACGACGTCGAGAATGACCTCGAGCCCGGCTTCATGCAGCGCGCGCACCATCGTCTTGAACTCGGCGACCGCGTCCGCTACTGCGTACCCGGGTTCCGGCGCGAACCACGCCAGCGAGTTGTAGCCCCAGTAGTTGGCCAGGCCGCGCTCGACGAGGAACTGCTCGCTCACGAACGCCTGCACCGGCATCAGCTCGATGGTGGTGACGCCGAGCCGCTTGAAGTGCTCGATGACCACGGGCTCTGCGAGTCCCAGGAACTTGCCGCGTAAGTGCGGCGGCACTCCCGGATGCCGTTGCGTGAAGCCCTTGACGTGCACTTCGTAGATGATCGTGTCGCGCCACGGCACGTTCGGCGAGCGCACGCGCGCCCAGTCGAAGCTGCCATCGACCACTTCGGCGCGCGGCACGTGCGGCGCACTGTCATCGGGCGAGGGCAAGTCGTCGCGACCGTCCACGGAGCCGCGCAGCGATGGATGCCACGCGAAGGTTCCGCGCAGCGATTGCGCACAGGGATCGACCAGCAGCTTCGACGGATTGAAGCGCAGGCCGCGCGCCGGATCGTAGGGCCCATGCACGCGATAGCCGTACTGCAGCCCCGGACCGCCGCAGCGCGCCGGCAGAAAGCCGTGCCACAGGTCGCCGGTGCGTGACGGCAGTGCGAGTCGTGCGATCTCGTCGCGACCGCTGGCATCGAACAGGCAGAGCTCGACGCGATCCGCATTTGACGAGAACACCGCGAAATTCGTGCCGCGGCCGGTCCAGTTCGCGCCGAGCGGCTGCGGTGAGCCCGCTTCCAGGCGCAGTGCGCCCGGTGCGTTGTCGATAGCCGGACCGGCCGGCGCGGCGGCGTCGGATGTGTCCATCGCGGGCTCAGCCGGCGAGTTCGAAGAAGAGCGCGCCGAGCGGCGGCAGGTCGAGCCGGATGTGGCACGGGTAACCCTGGCAGGGCGCGAGCTGCGTCACGACGCGCTCCTGCTGGTTGTAGCCGGAGCCGCCGAAGCGCGCGGCGTCGGTGTCGAGCACCTTGCGGTACGTGCCGGTCGCGGGAACGCCGAGCCAGTAGGCCTCGCGCGGCACCGGCGTGCAGTTGAACACGCACATCAGCGGCGGGCGGCCCGGGTGCAGCGGCGAGCGGCGCAGGAAGGCGAACACGCTCTG
>JBAVJR010000110.1:0-2012 GCA_049687855.1 Steroidobacteraceae bacterium
CGTCAATGCTTCGACCGTGGATGGCTACAACCCGTATCGCATCACCCGGGAGGGAATCGACTGGGAGGTCGAGGAACCCGAAAACCCATGGAGTCACATCGGCTACTGGGGCGACCACCAGGTCATCTACCTGCTGAAATTCCTCGAACACTCCAGGCATTTTCATCCGGCCCGCCTCAGTGAGCTGCTGCACCGGACCATCTTCAGTTACGCGAATGTGCCGTATCGGATCCGGGGCTTCGACGAGCTCGTCGCAGACCCGAAGCGAACGGTGGACTATGACCTCGCCCTCGCCGCGCGGATTGCGGATCGAGTGGCCGTCATGGGCGCGGACGGCAAGCTGGTTCTCGATGGCGGCGGCGACGTCTATCAGGTCAACCTGCTGGAGAAGCTGCTGGTGCCCCTGCTGGCCAAGCTCGGCAATCTCGTCGTCGATGGCGGGATCTGGCTCAGCACGCAGCGCCCGGAGTGGAACGACGCGAACAACGCCCTGGTCGGTCATGGTGTCTCGATGGTCACGCTGTACTACATGCGCCGATACGTGCATTTTCTGCAGGAGCTGCTGGCCGGGGAACAGGGACCTGTCGAGTTGTCGTCAGAAGTCGGCGACTGGCTGGCCGACACGTGCACTGCGCTCGCCAACCTCCGCCCGCTCCTGGGGAACGGCCCGATCGGCCCGGACCAGCGCTGGCACTCGATGCAGGAGCTGGGGCTGGCGGCGAGCCGCTACAGGCAGTCCGTCTATCGCGACCAGCCATTTTCCGGGAAGGTGGAACGACCGCTCGGGCAGGTCATGGACCTGCTTGAACACACCCTCGCGGCGATCGACCACAGCATCCGCAGCAACCGCCGCGAGAATGGCACTTACAACGCGTACAACCTGCTGGACCTGAAGGCGGGCGAAGTCGGCGTCGATCCGCTGTATCTGATGCTCGAGGGACAGGTCGCCGCCCTCAGTTCCGGCGCGATCGCACCGCAGGCGGCCGCGGCGCTGGTGGAGACGCTGTTCGGCAGCGACATCTACCGGGCCGATCAGCGCTCCTTCATGCTGTATCCCGACCGTCCGCTGCCGGGCTTTCTCGAGAAGAACCGCATCCCTGCCGGCGCAGTCGAGGAACTCGTCCTGCTGCGGCGCATGCTCGCTGCCGGCGATGACCGGATCGTCGCGCGCGACGCCGATGGCTGCTATCGCTTCAATGCCGACTTCACGAACGTCGGCGACCTGGATGCGCAGCTCGATGCTTTGTCCGGACACTACGGTGACGACGCCGAGGCCTCGCGCGAGCCGCTGCGCGCCCTTTATGAAAGGGTGTTCCGGCACCGCGAGTTCACCGGTCGTTCCGGCACCATGTTCGGCTTCGAGGGCCTCGGTTGCATCTACTGGCACATGGTGTCGAAGCTGTTGCTCGCCATACAGGAGAATTTCTTCGCTGCGCTCGAAGGCAATGCAGAGGCGGAAGTTTGCCAGCGCCTCGGCGCGTTGTACTACCGGGTGCGCGAAGGCATCGGCTTCAACAAGACGCCATCCGAGTATGGAGCGTTTCCGACCGACCCCTATTCGCATACACCCGGGCACGGCGGCGCCCAGCAGCCCGGGATGACCGGGCAGGTCAAGGAAGAGGTGTTATCCCGCTTTGGCGAACTGGGCCTGCGGGTTGCCGGCGGCGAAGTCCGCTTTGATCCCAGGCTGCTGCGCGCACGCGAATTCTTGGCCGAGACACGCCGGTTCCGATTCCTCGACGTCCATGGCGAATGGCAGGAGCTGACGGTTCCGGCGTCGGGACTCGTCTTCACCTGGTGCCAGGTCCCGATCGTCTATCGCCTGCGCAGCGAAGGTCGCGCAACGCTGGCAATCACGCTGCAGGACGGCAGCATTCAGACTCTGCCGCAGTTGTCGCTGCCGGCGTCCGTGAGTTCGGAGCTGTTCCGGCGCAGCGGCCACATACGCCAGATTTCACTGGATTTCCCGGCGGAGGCGCTGCTGGGTGTTTGACCGTGCCGTCAACCCTGGC
>JBAVJR010000111.1:0-9566 GCA_049687855.1 Steroidobacteraceae bacterium
CGCTGCTGCCGCTCGATTGCACCCGCTGGCCCGAACGCAGCATCGAAACGCTCGTCACCATGGGCGTGCGCACGGTGGGTGACTGCCTGCGCCTGCCGCGCGCTGGCTTCGCGCGCCGCTTCGGCCAGGGGCTGCTTGCCACGCTCGACCGCGCCACGGGTCGTGTGCAGGAGCCGCGTGCGGCGTATGCCGCGCGCGAACGCTTTGCCGCGCGGCGCGATCTTGAACCCGAAATCGCCGATACGGCACGGCTCGGCATGGCACTCGAGCCACTGCTCGAAGAGCTGTGCCAGTTCCTGCGCGAGCGCGGCCGTGGCGTGCAGGCGATCGAAGTGCAGCTGCGTCACCGCGATGCGCCGGTTACGCGCGTGCGGCTACGTTTCGTGCAGCCTGCCGGTGCGCAGCCGCGGTACATGGCGGAGCTGCTGCGCGAGCGTCTTGCGCCGCTCGTGCTGCCGCAACCTGTGCGCAACGTGCGCCTGTTGAGCGGCCCGCTCATCGACCTGCGGGCCGATGCGATCGAGTTGTTTGCGCACGACCGGCGCGAATCCGGCGGGAACCTGCCGCAGCTCGTCGAGCGGCTGCGTGCGCGGCTCGGCAACGAAGCCGTGCACGCACTCGCCTGCGTGCCCGAGCATCGACCCGAGGCGGCGTGGCGCGCCGTCGAGCCGGTGGCGACGAAACCCAGGACGCGGAAGCAAGCGTCGTCGCGCAGCCCTGCACCAAACGCGAGTTCGCCTGCCGTGCCTTTCCCATGGCGAGGGGAGAGGTCGGCCGCAAGGCCGGGTGAGGGCCGGCCGCTCTGGCTGCTCGACCGGCCCGAGCCTTGCGACGTCGACCGGCTCGTCCTCGAAGAAGGCCCCGAGTGCATCGAATCCGGCTGGTGGGACGGTCACGACGTCGCGCGTGATTACTACATTGCGCGCAATGCGCAGGGCGCCCGTTTGTGGGTGTTCCGCAAGCGCCGCGAGACGACCGCGGGCGCGCGCTGGTTCCTGCACGGCTGGTTCGCGTGACCCTGTCGCCCGCCAACGGTCGCACGCGGCACTGAGCCGGTCTCGACGCGTTCGCCGTGTACGCCGAACTGCATTGCCTCTCCAATTTCAGTTTCCTGCGCGGCGCGTCGCACCCGGAGGAGCTGGTCGAACGCGCGGCGAAGCTTGGGTATGCCGCGCTCGCGATCACCGACGAGTGCTCGGTGGCCGGCGTCGTGCGGGCGCACGTCGCTGCCCGCGAGCACGGCCTCAAGCTCATCGTCGGCGCGGAGTTTCGTCTCGAGGACGGCTTGCGCTGCGTGCTGCTCGCGCCGGACCGCGCGGGGTACAGTCGTCTCTGCCGGTTGATCACTCGCGGTCGACGCTCCGCCGCCAAAGGGGAGTACCGGCTGTGCCGCGATGATTTCACTGCAATCGCACCTCGACTAACCCCTAACCCCTATCCCCTAACCCCTTTGCTGTGCCTGTGGCTGCCAGCAATGCAACCCGACACTGACGCAGCCCGCTGGCTCGCCGACGTCTTTCCTGGCCGTCTCTGGATCACCGTGGAACTGCTCACCACCGGCCGCGATCGCCGCCGGCTAGAGACGCTGCAGGCGCTCGGCAGTGAACTCGGCCTGCCGCTCGTTGCAGCGGGCGACGTGCACATGCATACGCGCAGCCGCCGCGCGCTGCAGGACGTGCTCACCGCCACGCGCATCGGCACCCCAGTCGATCGCGCGGGGTTTGCGCTGTTCCCGAACGGCGAGCGTCACCTGCGCCCGCTCGCGCGTCTCGCCGAGGTCTATCCCCCGGATCTGCTCGCAGCGTCGCTCGACATCGCCGGGCGGTGCGCGTTCTCGCTCGACGAACTGCGCTACGAGTATCCGCGCGAGATCGTGCCGGAGGGTTACACGCCAGCCACGTGGTTGCGGCGGCTCACGGAAGAGGGTGCCAGTCACCGCTGGCCGGAAGGCGTGCCTGCCCCGGCACGACAGGCGATCGAGCATGAACTCGCGCTGATCGCCGAGCTCGAGTACGAGCCGTACTTCCTCACCGTGCACGACATCGTGCGGTTCGCACGCTCGCGGCACATTCTCTGCCAGGGTCGCGGCTCGGCAGCGAACTCGGCAGTGTGCTTCTGCCTCGGCATCACCGAAGTCGATCCTGCGCGCATGTCGCTGCTGTTCGAGCGCTTCATCTCCAGGGAGCGCAACGAGCCGCCGGACATCGACGTCGACTTCGAGCACGAGCGCCGTGAGGAAGTCATCCAGTACATCTACGCGAAGTACGGCCGCGAGCGGGCCGCGCTGACTGCGACGGTCATCAGCTACCGGCCGCGCAGCGCGTTGCGCGACGTGGCGAAGGCGATGGGTCTCGATCCATTGCAGGTCGCTGCACTCGCGCGTTCGATGCAGTGGTGGGACGGCTCGCGCATCGACGAAACCCGTGTGCGTGAAGCGGGCCTCGATCCGGCAAGCCCGGTGCTGTCGAAGGTCCTGGCCCTCGCGCGGACCGTGCTCGGGTTTCCGCGCCACCTCTCGCAGCACGTCGGCGGGTTCGTCATCGCGCGCGACCTGCTCGAGGAACTCGTTCCCATCGAGAACGCCGCGATGCCCGACCGCACCGTGATCCAGTGGGACAAGGACGATCTCGACGCGCTCGGGCTGCTCAAGGTCGACGTGCTCGGGCTCGGCATGCTGGCCGCGATCCGCCGCACGTTCGACCTCGTGCACGGCTTCCGCGGCCAGCGCTGGACACTCGCGACCGTGCCCGCCGAAGACCCGTTGGTCTACGACATGATCGGGCACGCCGACACCGTGGGCGTGTTCCAGATCGAGTCGCGCGCGCAGATGGCGATGCTGCCACGACTGCGGCCGCGCTCGTACTACGACCTCGTCATCGAAGTCGCGATCATCCGGCCGGGTCCCATCCAGGGCGACATGGTGCATCCCTACCTGCGCCGGCGCTCGGGCGAGGAAGCGGTCACGTACCCAAGCGCAGAGGTGGAAGGCGTGCTGAAGCGCACGCTCGGCGTGCCGATCTTCCAGGAGCAGGTGATGCAACTCGCGATCGTCGCCGCGGGATTCACGCCGGGCGAAGCGGACCAGTTGCGGCGCGCGATGGCGGCGTGGAAGCGCAAGGGCGGGCTGGGCCACTTCGAAGAGCGGCTGATCCACGGCATGCGCGCGCGCGGGTACGCCGAGGAGTTCGCGCGGCGCATCTTCCAGCAGATCCTCGGTTTCGGCGAGTACGGTTTCCCCGAGTCGCACGCGGCCAGCTTCGCACTGCTCGTGTACGTATCGGCGTGGCTCAAGCGGCACGAGCCCGCGGCATTCGCCGCTGCGCTGATCAACAGCCAGCCGATGGGCTTTTATGCGCCCTCACAGATCGTGCAGGACGCACAGCGTCATGGCGTCGAGGTACGCCCGATCGACGTCCGCACGAGCGAGTGGGACTGCACCCTGGAGCACCATGCCGACGATTCGCCCGCTCCCGCGCTGCGGCTCGGCCTGCGGCTGGTGCAGGGGCTGGCGCAGGAGGCGGCGCAGCGACTGGTCGATGCCCGCGTGCGCAGGCGGGGCCTGGCATTCGAGAGCGCACAGCAACTGGCGGAGCAGGCCGGCCTCGATCGTCGTTCGATGGGATGCCTCGCGGCGGCGGGCGCGCTGGCGGGCCTCGGCGGGCACCGTTACTGCGCAGCCTGGCAAGTCGCCGGCCTCGAAGGCTCGCTGCCCATCCTGCCCGAGGTGCGCATCGCCGAAGGCATCCCGCTGTTGCGTGCGCCACGCGAAGGCGAGGACATCGTGGCCGACTACGCGCACACGGGCCTCACGTTGCGGCGCCACCCGATCGCGGTGCTGCGCGAGCAACTCGCTGCCCGCGGTTTCGTCGATTCCGCGCAGCTGCGCTCGTTGAAGAACGGCGCGAACGTGCGGACTGCGGGCCTCGTCATCACACGGCAGCGGCCGGGCAGCGCCGAAGGCGTCACGTTCGTGACGCTCGAGGACGAGCATGGCTCGACCAACCTGATCGTCTGGCGCGCCGTGGCCGAGCGGCAACGCCGGGCGTTGATCGGGTCACGCCTGATGGGCGTGGCCGGCAGGCTGCAGCTGGAAGGAGAGGTGATGCACGTGATCGCGCATCGGCTGGTCGACCTGAGCCGCTGGCTCGGCCGGCTACGTTCGGCGTCGCGCGATTTTCACTGACCCTTGCGCGACCGGGGGCGGTCGCCCACGTCGTAGTCGTCGAAGTCGCTCAGCAGCTCCGACGTGCGCTTCTGTTCCATCATGCGTTCGAGCTTGCGCCACGCGGGTTCCGCGCCTTTCGGCGCGCCGCGCTTGCGCTTGTCGAGGTCTTGGATGAGGCGATCGACATCGAGGGCTTCATCACCCCCGGCGACTTCCTCGGCGTCCTCGTCCTCGAACTCGTCCGCTGATTCCGGCTTCTCGTTCATCGAAAAACCCAGTGGGCAAGGTGCGCGGTTTTATACTTCGGTCGCGGCGAGTCGCGCAAGGCGGTATTCCACGTTCAGCAACCGGATGCATCAATGCAATAAGCTCGCCATGCGGCGCCGGTACTGAGCGACGAGCGGGTCCTGCGCGCCCAGCACCTCGAATGCCTGTGTCAGGGCCCGCCGCCCGGCGTCGTCGCCGAACTTCCTGTCGCGTCGCATCAGTTCCAGCCACTCGGCCAGGGCCGTCCCGTAGTCCCCAGCGAGCGCGTGGTGCGCCGCCAGCGCGTGCCGTGCCGCCGCGTCGGTCGGGTCCGCTGCCAGGGCCGCACGCAGCGACATCACGTCCGGCCGGGCATTGGCGGCCTGGACGAACGCGAGGCGCGCCCGGAGTGCCCCCAATTGCGGGTGGTCCGCCTGGACCGCCGCCAGGGCCTCGATCGCCGCAGCCGCGCCCTCCGCCTCCCTCTGCTCCAGCAGTCGCGCAGCGAGGTCCTCGGGCCGGTCAGGCGATGCGGACGCGGCGTCCGGCCCGGCCACTGCGCCCGCTGGGGACACGTACCGGTCGAGCAGGGCCTTGATGGCCGGTTCGGGCTGCAGCCCCACGAACTGGTCGACCACCTCGCCCTGGTGAATGAGCACCACCGTCGGGATGCTCCGAACCTGGAAATGAGATGCCAGCTGGGGCTGTTCCTCGGTATTGACCTTGGCCAGGATGAAGCGGCCCTCGTAATCGTCCGCAATGCGGTCGAGCAAAGGCATCAGCGTGCGGCATGGACCGCACCAGGGAGCCCAGAAATCCACGAGGACGGGCTTCGTGTTCGAGGCCTCCACGACGTCGGTCATGAAGTTTTCGACGGTGGCGACGATCTTCTGCGCGGCTTCAGGCATCGGGGGCCTCCGGATTCGATGAACGGGAAGTCTTGGCGCGCCGCGGGACCGATGCAAGCTCGTTTCCGCGGGAGCCGTCGCAATTCGCGACTCACGGGCCGGGCGGCTATACTCGCGCCCTTTTTGCCACCTGGAACCCGCTAAGGAGCCTTCGATGTCGACGATCCGTGTCCCCCAGCTTTGCATTGCCCTCGCACTCTGCGGCGCCGCCACGCCCGCCCTGGCCGACTGGACCGGCAAAGGCGACGTCGGCGCGTCGTTCGCGACCGGCAACAGCGAGAACCAGGCCGCGAGTGCCAATCTCGAACTGAAGAACAAGGTCGACAAGTGGCAGCACACGTTCGGCTTTGCCGGCAACTACGGCAGCGACGGCAGCACCACCACGGCGCAGCGCTGGGAACTGCGCGGGCAGACCCAGTACGAACTGAACGAACGCGCATACGCTTTCGGCGCGGGCCGCTACGAAGATGACCGCTTCAGCCAGTACGACTACCAGGCCTCGCTCGCGGGCGGTCTCGGCTACAAGATCATCGACACCGAGCGCACGAAGTTCTGGGTGCAGGGCGGTCCCGGCTACCGCTATGCCGAGATCCGGGACACCGGCGAGTCCGAGGACGGCGTCATCTTCCGCGGCGACATCGGGTTCGAGCACCAGCTGACCGAAACCACCAAGATCGTCGACCGTTTCCTCGTGGAAACCGGTTCGGACAACACCTACATGCAGAACGACCTTGGCCTCGAGATCACGATCTCGGGAGCACTCGGGCTGCGCGTGGGTTACCAGGTGCGTCACAACTCCGACGTCCTGCCTGGCATCGAAAACACCGATACGCTGACCACGGTCGGCCTGCTCTACGAGATGAAGTAACCGTCCCGTAACGCGGTGCAACACGTCCCGCGGCTGGCGAAGCCCCGCGGGACGACAGCGTTTTTGGATAGAATCGGGGATCATTTCTGCAGGCGAATCCCCCATGTCTGGTTCGAATCGCGCAACGCCCTCGTCGCGCTTCCTGTTTCCCGATGTCCAGGACTTCCTGACCCCGGTCGGTCAGGCGATCAACGGCGATTTCCTCGGTGACGAGGAGGCGCTGGTCCGTTCGCTGGCGGACATGGCCCGCCTCGATCCGGCGCAGCACGACGAGGTGCAGGCCACGGCGCGCAAGCTCGTCGAGGCGGTGCGCAGGGCGCCTGCCGCCAAGACCGGGCTCGACGCATTTCTGCGGCAGTACGACCTGTCGTCGCAGGAAGGCGTGATCCTCATGTGCCTCGCCGAGGCGTTGCTCCGCATCCCCGACGACGAGACAGCCGATCGCCTGATCGCCGACAAGCTGCGCGCCGGCGACTGGGCCAGTCACCTCGGCGACAGCCAGTCCCTGTTCGTCAATGCGTCGACCTGGGGACTGATGCTCACGGGCCGCATCGTGCGGCTCGATCCGAACGACGTCGCCGCGCCGGAAGGCGTGATGAGCCGCGTCGTCGGCCGCATGGGTGAACCCGTGGTACGCACGGCGATGCGCCAGGCGATGCGCATCATGGGCCACCAGTTCGTGATGGGCCGCACCATGAAGGAGGCGCTCGACAACTCGCTGAGTGGCGCCAACCGTCGGTACCGCTACACGTTCGACATGCTCGGCGAGGCGGCATTGACCACGGCCGACGCCACCCGGTATTTCGATGCCTACCGCACGGCCATCGGCGCGCTGGCGGCCCGCGTCAACGAATACCCGGACTTCGAGTCGCGCCCGAGCATCTCCGTGAAGCTCTCCGCGATGCATCCGCGCTTCGAGCGCTCGCACCGGCAACGCGTTCATCGTGAACTCACGCCGCGGCTGGTGGAACTGTGCCGCCTGGCGCGCGATGCGGGCATCGCGCTGACGCTCGATACCGAAGAGTCCGAGCGGCTGGAACTGACGATGGAACTGCTGGCGGCGGTCTGCCGCGATCCGTCGCTCGCCGGCTGGAACGGCTTCGGCATCGCCGTGCAGACCTATCAGAAGCGCGCGCTGCCGATGCTGAAGTACGTCGTCAGCCTCGCGCAGGAGACCAAGCGCATCCTGCACGTGCGCCTGGTGAAGGGCGCCTACTGGGACGCCGAGATCAAGCGTGGCCAGGAGCGCGGCCTGCCGGGCTACCCGCTGTACACGCGCAAGCCCAATACCGACGTGTCTTACCTCGCATGCGCGCGTTACACGTTTGAACAGGGCAAGGGCGTGCTGTACCCGCAGTTCGCCACGCACAACGCGCACACCGTCGCAGCTGTTGCCAGCATGGCCAGGAAGGCCGGGTTCGAGTTCGAGTTCCAGCGCCTGCACGGCATGGGCGAGGAACTCTACACGCACGTCACGGATCCGAGCGGCCTCGGCATTCCGTGCCGCGTGTACGCCCCGGTCGGCGAGCACGAAGACCTGCTGCCGTACCTCGTGCGCCGCCTGCTGGAAAACGGTTCGAACACGTCGTTCGTCAACCGCATCGTCAACGAGAACGAACCGATCGACGCGATCATCGCCGACCCGGTGCGCACGGTTGACGGTTTCGAACAGGTCGCGCATCCGCGCATCCCACAGCCGCTCGACATCTACCAGCCGGAACGCAGGAACTCGCTGGGCGTGCATCTCGCGAACGGCGCGGCGTGCAAGACGATGGCGGACCGCATGGAGCACGTGTCGCGTCGTGCCTGGGTGGCGGCGCCCCTCGTCGGTGGCGACGAGCAGGGCGGGTCGACCGACACCCTGCGCAATCCGGCGAATCATGCCGACGTCGTCGGCAGCGTGACGAATGCGACGACGGACCATGTGCGCAAGGCGATCGACATCGCGGTGCAGGCGCAGCCGGCCTGGGACGCCACGCCCGCAGGCGTGCGCGGCGACGCACTCGACAAGGCGGCCGACCTCTTCGAAGAGAGCACGGCCGAACTCGTCGCAATGTGCGTGCGCGAGGCGGGCAAGTCGGTGCCGGACGGCATCGCCGAAGTACGCGAAGCCGTCGACTTCCTGCGTTATTACGCAGCCCGCGCCCGGCACGAGTTCGCGGGCCCGCAGCGCCTGCCGGGACCGACCGGCGAGAGCAACGAGCTGAGCCTGCACGGACGCGGCGTGTTCACCTGCATCAGTCCCTGGAACTTCCCGCTCGCGATCTTCGCGGGGCAGGTCGCCGCCGCGCTGGCCGCGGGCAATGCCGTGCTGGCGAAGCCGGCCGAGCAGACGCCGCTCGTGGCGGCGCACGCCGTGCGCCTCATGCTGCAGGCGGGCGTGCCAGCCGCAGTGCTGCATTTCCTGCCGGGCGATGGTGCCAGCGTGGGTGCCGCCGCGGTGGCAGATCCGCGCATTGCGGGGGTCGCTTTCACGGGCTCCACCGAGACTGCGCGGATCATCAATCGCACGCTCGCCGGCCGCAACGGACCGATCGGCACGCTGATCGCGGAGACCGGGGGCCAGAACGCGATGATCGTCGACAGCTCGGCGCTGCCGGAGCAGGTGGTCATCGATGCGGTCCAGTCGGCGTTCAACAGCGCAGGACAGCGCTGCTCGGCGTTGCGCGTGCTGTGCGTGCAGGAAGACATCGCGCCGAAGGTGAAGCGGCTGCTGGCCGGCTACATGGAGGAACTGGTGGTCGGCGATCCCGCGTACCTCGAGACGGACGTCGGCCCGGTCATCGACGAAGCGGCGCGCGCCATGCTCGAAGCGCACGCGCACCAGGTCATGCAGGCGGCTGCGTGGCATCACCGCATCAAGCTGCCGGACGCCACGCGGGCCGGCACGTTCGTCGCGCCGCTGGCGGTGGAGATCGCGTCGCTGTCGGTGCTCGAGCGCGAGTGGTTCGGTCCGATCATGCACCTCGTGACCTACAAGGCGCGCGACCTGGAGGCGCTGGTGGATGCGATCAACGCGACCGGCTTCGGCCTCACGTTCGGCATTCACAGCCGCATCGACGGCACGGTGCGCCGCGTGGCAAGCCGTGTGGCAGCGGGCAACGTCTACGTCAACCGCAACATCATCGGCGCGGTGGTGGGCACGCAGCCGTTTGGCGGTTCGGGCCTCTCGGGCACGGGACCGAAAGCGGGCGGGCCGTTCTATCTTCACCGCTACGCGCACGAGCGCACGGTGACGGTCAATACCTCGGCGGTGGGCGGCAACGCGTCGCTGCTGGCGATGGAGTAGGCGTGCGCTCCCGCGCAACAATCGCATGAACCTCAGCGTCCTCGACATTTTCAAGGCCGGCGTCGGCCCATCGAGCTCCCACACCATGGG
>JBAVJR010000112.1:0-1975 GCA_049687855.1 Steroidobacteraceae bacterium
CACTTGATGGATGCGATGCCGGTCACGCTCGGCCAGGAGATGGGCGCGTGGCGGACCCAGCTCGAGGATGCCGTGACGCGACTGCAGGGTTGCCGACCGCGCCTGCATGCGCTGGCGCAGGGCGGCACGGCGGTGGGCACGGGCGTCAACGCCAATCCGCAATTCGCGCCGAAGGTGGCGGCGCTGCTGTCGCAGGAGACCGGTCTTGACCTGCGCCCGGCCCGCGATTTCTTCGCTGCGCTCGCGTCGCAGGACACGGCGGTCGAATTGTCGGGGCACCTGCGTACGCTCGCCGTCGTCCTCATGAAGATCTCGAACGACCTGCGCTGGATGAACAGCGGGCCGCTCGCGGGGCTCGGGGAGATCTCGCTGCCCGCTCTGCAGCCGGGCAGCAGCATCATGCCGGGTAAGGTGAACCCGGTAGTGCCGGAGGCGGTCACGATGGTGGCCGCGCAGGTGATGGGCAATGACGCGACGATTGGCATCGCGGGCCAGTCGGGCAACTTCCAGCTCAACGTGATGCTGCCCGTGATCGCCTACAACCTGTTGCAGAGCATCGAACTGCTGGCGGCGGCAGCGCGCACGCTCGCGCGCAGCACGATCGCAGGCTTCGCGGTGCACGCGCGGCAGATGTCACTCGCGCTGAATCGCAACCCGATGCTGGTGACGGCGCTCGCTCCAGTGATCGGCTACGACAAGGCGGCAGCGATCGCGAAGAAGGCCTATGCCGAAGGCCGCCCGATCATCGAAGTGGCCGCCGAGATGACGGACCTCGGTGAGCAGCGTCTCGCCAGGCTGCTCGATCCGGCCGCGCTCACGCGCGGTGGCGAGCATGGCGGGCCGGGCAAGGGGGAAGGCTAGTTGACGGTCCCTGAACCCATCGCAGCCCTGCCGCTGCGCGCGCGGATCGAAACCCTGTTGCGGGACACGGTGCCGGGCCGGAACCCCGAGTTTCCATACGCTGCGCAGTTCACGGCCGAACAGATGGACCGGCTGCGGAGGCTGTTCCCCGCAGAGCCCGCGCGCGCCGCGGTGCTCGTGCCGCTAATCGAGCGTCCCGCAGGACTGCAAGTGCTGCTGACCCAGCGCGCATCGCACCTGAAGCACCATCCGGGCCAGGTCAGCTTTCCGGGCGGCCGCATCGAGCCTGCGGACGCCGGCCCGTGGGAGGCCGCGCTGCGCGAGACACAGGAGGAGATCGGCCTCGACCCGCGCTATGTCACGCGAGCGGGCTTCCTGCAGGATCACCTCGTGATCTCCGGATACCGCGTGACGCCTGCAGTCGGCTTCGTGCGACCCGGCTTCGACCTGCGCCTGGACGAGACCGAGGTCGAGAACGTCTTCGAGGTGCCGCTCGAATTCGTGCTGGACGTGCACAACCACCTGGCGCGCGACCGCACCGTGGCCGGCCACACGGTCGTCACGCACGAAATCCCGTACGAAGGCCGCCAGATCTGGGGCGCGACGGCCAGCATGCTCATCACGTTCGCCCGGTTGTTGCGCGAGATGAAGGCATGAGCGCCATCGAGCGGCTGCAGCTGATCATGGTCCGGCTGCGCGATCCCGCAACCGGCTGTCCGTGGGACCGCGAGCAGGATTGGGCATCGATCGCACCGCACACGATCGAGGAAGCGTACGAACTGGCGGATGCTGTCGCCCGTGGCGAGCCCGAAGCAGTGCGTGACGAATTGGGAGACTTACTGTTCCAGGTCGTGTTCCAGGCGCGCATCGCCGAGGAACGCGGACTGTTTGATTTCGACGCCGTCGCCGCTGCGATCGCCGACAAGCTCGAACGACGTCATCCGCACGTCTTTGCCGACGCGAAGGTCGACGGCGCGGCGGCGCAGACCGTGGCCTGGGAGGAGCACAAGCGCGCCGAGCGCGCGGCCAGGGGGCTGGGCACTGGCGCACTGGACGGCGTGACGCTCGGCCTGCCGGCGCTGACCAGGGCGACCAAGCTCGGTGCGCGCGCTGC
>JBAVJR010000113.1:0-1798 GCA_049687855.1 Steroidobacteraceae bacterium
GGGTTGCACAGGCGTTGATATTTGTTGCCGCTCGCCTTGGTGACCTGGGCATCTCCCTCCCGAAGGAAATCTTGGTCATTAGGACCACTGGACGAGAAGAAGGCGGCGCCGCTTACACACGCGGGCACTCGATCGTTTTGCCGGATTCCGTGCTCGCGGATCCGGGCCAGGATCTGGTGAAATTAGTCAGCCACGAAACATTCCACATCCTTTCGCGAAACAGCGAGATGCTTCGCGCTAACGCATACAAAATCATTGGGTTCACTCGGTGTCCGGAATTTCGCTTTCCTCCCGATCTTGCCGATCGACGAGTTACCAACCCTGACGCGCCAAGAAACGATCATTGGATCAAAGTCCAGTATGGCGGAACATCTTTAATGGCGATTCCGGTCCTCTACGCGGGGACTTCCAAATATGATCCGAAGAAGGGTGGTGAATTCTTCGACTACCTCCAGTTTCGCCTTGCGCTGATCAGCCCAGGCGTTGGACCCGAGTTCGAGGCACGATTTGTTGACGTAGGGGAAGTGCAGGGCTTTTTCGAACAGATCGGTCGGAACACGGACTACATCATCCACCCAGAGGAAATCCTCGCGGACAACTTCGCTTTGCTGTTCGTAGAGTCACCAACCGTACCGACTCCAGCGATTCCCGCAGCAGTACTGAAAGCAGTTCAGGCCGTTAGCCGTGCCGAACCAGCGGTTCCAGCGGACGGCCTCGCGCCGCTTGACCGCCGCTGAGCCGCGGCGTTCGCTGGCTTGTGATATCTTGACGCCAGTGCACAAATGTGCATACATTTGCGGTTGTTGACTATGAATGGGATCCGACAAAGGCTGCTGCAAACCTCAAGAGACATGGGGTTGCCTTTGCCGATGCCGCAATGTCCTTGTGAAGATCCCCTCGGCCGGACAATGCCCGATCCAGATGCAGGCGGCGAGGCTCGATTCATCTGTCTAGGCGCAGATCCCGCCGGTCGGGTACTCGTGACGGTGTACTCGCCACGCGGTAAGAGGGTTCGCATCATTATCTTCGCGCAAAGCCAGCCGCGCTGAGCGCCGCAATTACGAGACGAAGCGATGAGAACGGAATACGACTTTTCAAAGGCGAAGCGGGGTGCCGCAGTGCCGCTGCCGAAAGGCAAGACTCGAATCACCATTCGCCTGGATGACGACATCCTTGGGTGGTTCAAGGAACAGGTGGAGAAGGCGGGTGGCGGGAACTATCAAACGCTCATCAACGCCGCGCTTCTTGAGTATATCCGGCGGGCGGACGAGCCTCTTGAGAAGACCTTGCGTCGCGTTCTTCGCGAAGAGTTGCGCAAAGCCAGCTAACAACGCGATGCATGCGGACGCGCCTGGTCTATCACGCCCTTTGCAGGGCAATGTCCGCGCCAGCCTGCGGCGCGCCGGCAAGCGCGAGCGTTAGGGCGCCCATGCAACGCCACAAGCGTCTGTTACCGACGTTATTGGCCTTTGCCGTGGCCATCGCCAACCCGTCAATTCTTACTGCAGAAGAGAAGATGTCGCAGGACGCAGAGACCTTGCAGGCTCTCGCGGAAGCCGGGTCGGACCTCAGCAAGCCACATCCGATCGACCATTGGCTTTACTTCGAAGACCAGTCCGCCGCTCGAGCGGCTGGTGCGGAACTAGTCTCTGCAGGATTTGCCGTGAGGTCGATCGAGGCAGTGCCCGAACATGCGGAATGGCGCCTCTTGGCCCAAAAGACGATGG
Organism: Steroidobacteraceae bacterium; assembly: GCA_049687855.1. Lineage (GTDB taxonomy): Bacteria > Pseudomonadota > Gammaproteobacteria > Steroidobacterales > Steroidobacteraceae > RPQJ01. Next base: position 1,728 of record JBAVJR010000113.1, read on the forward strand.
TGCCGCGTCTTGCTGACGTCGAGGCTACATCAGCATTTCTGGACGAAGTTGCGCGTAAGCATCATGGAGAC
>JBAVJR010000114.1:0-3539 GCA_049687855.1 Steroidobacteraceae bacterium
CAGGCCATCCGTCGCGCCACGACTGGACTTGATGGCCTGGCGCACGTCCTTCTGCAGCTGGCGGCCGCTGGAGTTGAGCAGCGTGCCGGAGGAATAGGAATCGCGGTAGGGCAGACCTTTGAACCCCGCGACGGGGTCCAGTGCCTTGCGGTAGTCGGACCAGAGGCTCTCTATTGCGCGCAGTTCAGTGGAGTTGCCGGCCGCCGACAGCTTGAGTTGCGCCAGCGACTGGTCGAAGGCCTGCATCGAGCCGCCCAGGTCCTTGACCGCCTGGCCGACGAAGTCCCGCGACCCGAGGCGGTCGCGGATCGTGACGAGCGATTTGGCGATCGCGGCCGGCTGGCCACGCTGCTCGCTCGCCAGCTTGAGCACTGCGGTGTCGGCCGACAATTGATCGGCAACGCGGTACCCGGGCACCAGCACGAGCCCGATGAATGCGACGAGCAGGACGAGGAAGCCGGCGGTCGCGGCCCGGTCGCGCATGCGTGCTGACGAGTGTGTGGTCATGTTGCCCTGCTGTGCTGCTGGCGAGCGGTCCTTGCTGCTCATGGCGCGGTTGTGTCGTCGGGCCGGAACAGAATACTGGTCACGACGGTCGCCTCGTAGTCCGGGTTGCCGACCGCGAGCGGCTTGAAGCGCCACCGCCGGACGGCATCGAGCGCCACCCGGTCAAATACGTCGGCCGGGCTCGAACTCAGGATCTCCGCGGACTTGACCCTGCCGTCCGCGCCCAAAGTGATGCGCACTCGCACTTCGCCACCGATACGCCGTTTCAGGGCGTCTTTCGGATACTCCGGCGGCACGTACCTCGTGCGCTTCACTTCGCTCGACGACAGCTGGTGCGGGACTTTCAGTCTGGCGAGGGCATTGTCCTGCGACGGCTCGAGCAGGCGTCCGTCACCGATGCGATCCGCCGCCCGTGGCGTGAGTCGCTCGCTCTGCGTCGCGGGCGGTTGCGCGGTGCCTGCAGGCGGCGCGGCGCGCATCGCGGCGGCGACTCGCGTGGGGCTCACGTTGAGGGCGCGCGCTTCTGCGAGCCAGCGTTCCAGCTCGTCGCGTTGCGGTTGTGCCGCAGCTTCGCGGATCTTGAGCAGGATTGCCTGCGTCAGTTCGGCCGTCGCCGCGTCGACCAGCCCCTTGGGTTCCGCTGGCATCCTGCGCAGCTGAACCAGGTAGGCCTTCGCGCTGTCCGTGGCCGGGTCGACCAGCTTGCCTTCGCGGATTCGCGTCGAGACGAGTTGCGCCAGCTGCTGCGCACGCGCGTCACCCTGCCGGCGATTGATTTCGTCTGCCACTGCGCTCTGCGCCTCCGCCAGTTTCGCGGCGGCCTGCGCCAACCCCGGATCACCCGGACGAATGAGCTTGAGCTGGGCGAGCGTGTTCGCGGCGTCGTTGAGCTTGCGCTGCGCAAGTTCCGACTGCAGTCGCTCGTCGAGCAGGACCCCGATTCGTTGCAGGCCTTCCGCGGCTTCGTCGTTGTCCGGGTCCTGCGCGAGCGCCGCTCGGAAGTTGGCGAGCGCATTGTCGCTTGCGGGATCGGTGTAGCGACGGGCGCTCATGGCAGCGCGCGCCCGCTCCAGCAGCTCCTCGCTCGAGCCTGCCTCGACGTCTGCAGCCTCCGTCGCCGGGACCGCAATGGCGGGCTCGGCAGGCTGGCCTGCAGGGGCGACGCTCGCCGCAGCGCGATCGTCCTTGTCCGGCGCACGCAGCGTGAACCACGCCGCGGCGATCGCGATGATTACAACGCCGGCGACGATGGGGGCCCATGTCCGCAGCGTGCTGCCGCCCGCCGGAGCGGCGGAGCCGATCGCTGCTGCACGCGATTGACGAACATCGCTGGCGTGCCGGGCCATTGCCCGCGGCGACGCGGGAGCGACAACGATCGGCGCGGAATCGCTGGCGGCCGGCTCGACGGTCGGCTGCGCGGCCAGGGTGAGTCGAGCCAGTGCCTCCTCGCGTGCACCGTCGAGGACGGCGCTCGTCTGGCCCGGTGCGAACGGAATCGACAGGATCGCAAAGGTTGCCGATCCCTTGAGGGAATGCGCGACGGTTGCGCTCTCGTCGGGCGTCGCGAGCACGACGACGATGCAGGTGCCGTCGGGCGACTGCACGCCTGCGACGGTCGCCGCAAGGTCCTGTTGGCCTCGCGCATCCAGCAGCAGCACGCAGGGCCGCAATGGCCGGATGAATTCACGGGCCGCAGCGGCCGACTCAACGTGTCGAAACGCGGCTTCGCCGTCCAGTGCCTGGCCGATCTGCTCGAGCAGCGCGTCATCATTGGTCAGGGCGATGATTTCGACGCGCGGCGCGCGCGCGACGCTCGGCTCGCCAGCCAGTTCGGGGGTCGGGTGCGCCTGAGCGGGCGCAGGTATCGCGGCCAAGGGAGCACTCCTGTCAAGTCGCCGAGCCGGCGCGCCTGGCGCAAAGGCTTTCGCACACAGGAGTGTAGATAAGGTGCATTCCCCAACCTTGTGCCACGTCACAGATCGGGAGACGGAACGGCACCAGCCGCCTCGCGGCCACGCGGACAAGCCGGTCGACCGGGACCACGAGTTACGTTATGTCGGGTCGCGTCGGCGCTTGCCTGGTTCTCTCTGTGATGCCGCGAGCGTGAACGGTGAGGACGGGTTCCGACTAACCCCTTCCTGCCCTTCCTGCCCTTCCCCTATTTCCTCAGCGCGTACTCCGCGCTGCAATACGGGCACTTCGCCGAGCCGGTCTTCTCGACGGCCAGGTACACGCGGGGATGCGAGTTCCACAGGTGCATGCCCGGCATCGGGCAGGCGAGCGGCAGGTCGGCCGCGGTCACCTCGTAATGGTGCTGGGCGTTCGGCTGGATGAGCTTGTCGCTGCGTACGGCCGTCACGGTGAGGCTGCCTTTGCGTCGAAGTGAAAACCGGCAGGCCCGGTTCGGGATCGCATTATCGCGCAGCTGCCCTCACCCGCGCTACGCGGTGGGCGTGCGGGGAGCGCCCGCCAGCATCAGCTCGTCGAGCTTTTCGATCGCGTCGTCGACCTCGATCAGGTCCATCACGCCCGGCCTCTCGATCTTCTCGGTCCACGGCAGGCCGCTGGCCGACCGGTTGAGGAAGCGGGTCGCGGCGCGATCGTAGCGATCCACGCACCAGCGGCGACTGTAGTACGGGCCGCTGCGCTCCGGATTGGTCGGGGCATACAGCCCGATCACCGGCGTGCCGACGGCCGTGGCCATGTGCACCGGGCCCGAATCGGGCGACACCAGCGCGGTCGCCCGCTGCAGCGTCGCCAGCAGCTCGAGCAGCGTGTCGCGCCCGATCAGGTTGCGGCAAGGCTGCCGCATTTCCTGCTCGATCCGCGTGCCATATTCGAGTTCGAGCGGGCTGCGACCGCCGCACAGCAGCACTTCCATGCCGTGACGCTGCACGGCGTGATCGGCGAGTGCCGCATAGCGAGCGACGCTCCAGTTGCGCAGTTCGTGGCTCGAGCACGGGCTGAGCACGAGCGTGGGTCGGGCCGTGTCGGGGATCGCCGCCTGCGCATAGGCCAGCGCGGATTCGGGC
>JBAVJR010000115.1:0-2409 GCA_049687855.1 Steroidobacteraceae bacterium
GCCCGGTCGAGCCACGACAGCGCCCGATGCACGCGCAAGCTCAGGTTCGGGTGCCAGGCACCCCGCTCTGCTCGATGCCGCTCCTTGAGTTGCGCGTAACCCATCATGTACTCCCGCCGGCCGGCACGACTGCTCAGCCTCCAAGGCTCCGCCGATAGGCCAGGTCGCGCAACACCTCACGATTGAGTTCCAGCGCGTAATCAGCTGGCCGTCGCCGCAGGCGACCAGTAATGTGCGCCAAAGCAAGAAATTCGGTACAGCGGGCATGCGCAACCTTGTAGAGCTTCATCTGAAGCCGGCGGCCCTGGAGCGGTACGGGTTACCAGACGTGCCGTACTCCGTCCCGGCGGCCGACCTGCAGGCGGCCCTGCTCGGGGATGGGGAACTGCCGCTGACCGTGATGCTGCATGGCCTGCAACTGCGCAGCCGGGATGGCGCGGCCCAATGGCTGCAGATCGAACCCGCAATGAATCGACTGGCCGAGCTGCTGGCGCCCGACGACACACGGGAGTTTGTTTCAGCTGCAGGCGATACATGGTGGCTTGAGATCGGTCCCGTGGACCTTGGGTCAAAGCTGATCACGATCCAGCGTGGTGATGTCCTGGTCGCCGCGATCACCGCCCGGGACGACGGGCGGCTGCGGGTGGCCGTGTTTCGCCCACTGGATGCCAAGAGTGCGGAATACCTGATTGGCCTCAGCCAAGTGCCGCACCCCGAGCATGGCGTCTGCATGCGCGAGAACAACTGGGAGTACGCGCTCGACAGTTCCGCCGGCAACGGCAACTTCTACGCCGCCGACCGTGGCGAGGCCTATCTGTCCTACTGGGAGAAGGGCCTCGGTGTCAGCTGGGATGGCACCGAGGTGCCCGAATGGCGCAAGCAGAAAGACCTTGTCGCTCGACCCGCCGCAGGAGTGGCGACGGAGTTGGGCGTCTACTGCACGCTGTCTGCTGATGAGGGCGCGCAGCCTGTTGCCGAGACCGGCGAAGCCGCAGAGCCAGGGACTTCGGCGCTGCCGGCATGGCGTAGCAAGCGCCAGCAGCGGCGCACTGTCCAAGGGCGCTTTCTCGGTTGCCTGCTGGGTGGCGCCGTCGGCGATGCGCTGGGCGCACCGGTGGAGTTCATGAGCCGAACCGAGATTCTCCGTCGCTTCGGCCCGAACGGCATCACGAACTACGCGCCGGCCTTCGGTGGCTTGGGCACCGTCACCGACGACACGCAAATGACCCTGTTCACCGCCGAGGGGCTGATCCGTGGCTGGGTACGCGGCTGCTTCAAAGGCATCACCACCTATTCCGGCGTGACGGCCCACGCCTATTTGCGCTGGCTGCAGACGCAGGGGGAACGCACGACCTGCGACATCGATTTCGGTGCCGATGAGCCCGGTTGGCTCATTCAACAGCGCCAACTGCACAGTCGTCGCGCACCGGGCAATACCTGCCTGTCGGCCCTGCGTGCGATGCGTTCCCTTGGGGAGCCCGCCGGCAACGACAGCAAGGGCTGCGGCGGCGTCATGCGAGTGGCGCCGGTGGGACTGTTTACCTGGCGCCTGCGTCCGCACGCGTCGCCACACGAAGCCTTCCGGCTGGGCGTCGAGCTGGCGGCACTCACGCACGGCCATCCCACCGGAGCACTGACCGGCGGCGTTCTGGCGGTGCTGATTCTGGCGATGACGGACGGAGCGTCGCTGCCTGATGCGCTGGCCGCTTCGAAGGCGATCCTGCGTGCAGAGAGGTCCCACGAAGAGACACTGCGCGCCATCGAGATGGCCGAATCACTTGCCGCTTCCCGCCTGCCGCATGCGGAGGCCATTGCCCGGCTGGGCCAGGGCTGGATCGCCGAGGAAGCGCTGGCGATCGCAATCTATTGCGCGCTGGTCGCCCGCAGTTTCAGGCATGGCGTGATCCTGGCGGTGAACCACGACGGCGACTCCGACTCGACCGGGGCGATCGCCGGCAACTTGCTCGGCGCAATGCATGGCGTAAAGGCGATCCCAACCGAGTGGCTGGAGCCGCTGGAACTGCGCGACGTCATCACCGAACTGGCCGCGGACCTTTACGCATTCAAGGATTGGGAGATCGGCGAATACAGCGAGAACAAAGAGCTGAACGAGCGGATCTGGGGGAAGTACCCGGGATTCTGATCAGAGTCAGCCGCCACCTTTCCACGGATTTACGACCTCGAGCCCCGCGAAATTGAAATCCGCAACATTGCGCGTCACGAGCCGCAGGTCATGCTGCAGCGCGGTCGCCGCAAGCAGGCTGTCGATGGCGGCGGGGGTTCGCCGCGTACCCGCCAGCAGCCGGCCCCACCGATCTGCCACGGCAGTATCCACGGTCAGCAGACGCCCACCGAACCACGCCGGCAGCTCGATCTCCAGCCAGTGCCGGAGCCGCTCCCGCTTCACTC
>JBAVJR010000116.1:0-1868 GCA_049687855.1 Steroidobacteraceae bacterium
GCATGGCGCGATGGGTCGCCATCGCCACGTAACCGCCCTGCGAGTACCCGGTAATGAACAGGCGGCCGCTGTCCGCGGTCGATGGTGCGGCGGCGGTCGGCAACGCGCTGCGTGCAGCGGTCAGCGCGTCGATCATGTCCTTCGACTGCTGGTCCGCGACCAGGTATGGATGATAAGACAGCGCAGAACTGTCGTAGCCGGCGTAGTTCGGGGCGACCACGATGTAGCCCTGTGATGCGAACAGCGCCGTCATGATGAGCGCTTCGCCATTCGGGTCACCCTGCAGTCTTGTCATGTCGAACGCGCGGTCGGTCGTGGTGCCGTGGGCGTACAAGAGAATGGGGCGAGTGCCACGGCACATTGGGTCGTTGCCGACCGGCACCATCAGCGCTCCGGAGGCGGTGGTTGGCTCGTTTGCACCGCCGACCGTCGCGTATCGAATGCGGTGGACGGCGACGTCGCACAGGGGCGTTCCGCTGATCGCGAGCAGCTGCTGGTTGGCCAATGCGTTCAGTGCGAGCAGCAACGCTGGTGCACTGACAATGGTCACCAACTCGGGTGGACTCTGCAGCAGTTGACCGCGCGGCGGGTTCGCAACTACGGCGTCAGGGCTCGATTTGCTTCCGCCACAGGCGGCCAGCAGCAGCGCCGTGAGAACAAAGAGTGCTGGAACGTGAATTCGACGCATGACGTACGACCGTTGGCAGGCTGAGAGGGTACAGCAGCACAATGTTCCGCTGCCGCCCATTGCGGGTCAGTACGGTAGCGCACCGCACGCCGTATGTTCGAGTCCTGGCAATGTACGCTGACGCACCGAAAGTGGCGTGACTTCCGCCTACGCTATCCACGTGCCGAATGCGACCTGCTGGGTCGCGTCGCGGTCCCGGACGGCCGGAGCCACCCGCACTGCAGTCTCCCGCTTCCAGAGGATTACCCATGAACCGTTCAATTTTGATGCTTGCGCTGATTTCAGCGCTCGGCTTGAGTGCTTGTGACCGGCAGCCCACCGTCGTCACTGTTCCCGCTCCAGTTGCCGAGCCCGGCCCCGCCGGTCCGCAAGGCGAACCTGGTGCCCAGGGCAATACCGGCTACACCGGTCAAACCGGTGTGCAGGGCGATACCGGGTCCACGGGACAGACCGGTGCGCAGGGCGACACGGGTTACACCGGCCAGACGGGCGAGACCGGCCAGACAGGCGAGACCGGCAAGACCGGCTCCGGCACCACGGTGATCGTCGAGCCGTCGCCGCCACCGAAGACGAATTAAGCCGACCCCGGACATGATCATCCCTGGAGTTGCCCGGGCCATGCTGGACGGCGACTTCAGGAGGTGATGGGCGCGATGCATCATCTCGCGCTTCGCTTCACCTGCTTTGGAGCATCACATGACCCTATGTCCCGTCGCTCTCGCCATTGGCTGCAGGAAGTGCCCGATCGTGCGTATGTGCCCGGTCAAGGATCTCATCGGCGATTACAAGCCACAGAAGGTGGCGAGCAGTAAGCCACGGCAAGGCAAGGGCCGCCAGGCCCGCCGCTGATTCGCTGTCGCGCGGCACCCTCGCAGGCAAAAGAAAACCCGCTGCGTACCAGGCAGCGGGTCCAGTTCCCGGCAGAACGAATCGCTTACGGCTCGTTGCGCGGTGTCGTCACATCCGTCGGCGGAGTGGGCGTCCACTCACGCGGTTCGGAAGCCGTCGCGATCGGAGCCGGCTCGCGCACGACGACGGGTGCAGGTGCCTCTTCGCGCGGCGGGGCCGGAGCGGGAGGCGGCGCTGCGGGACGGTCGAATTCGAACGCGCGTGGTTCCGGCGGCCAGGGTGCATCGAAACTTCTTGCCGGTGCTTGCCGCTCGCGAGGCGCCTCGGGCTC
>JBAVJR010000117.1:0-1830 GCA_049687855.1 Steroidobacteraceae bacterium
CGGCGTTCGCGCCGAGCACCACGGTCACGGCGTGCCGTCGCTCGAGTTGCAACACCGTGTCCAGGGTGCGCGCCAGCATGGGCCGTCCCGCGATATCGGCCAGTTGCTTCGGCGAACCGAAACGCGACGAACTGCCGGCAGCCAGCAGCATGACGTGCAGGCTCGACGCCGCGGTGTTGCGATCGAGTACCTGCCCGTGCCCCTTGCCATGCAGATGCGCCTGGATCTCCGCAGCGATCGCGAGCGCGATGCTCGCTGGATCGCGCCCGCCGAGTTCGAGACCGACCGGTGCATGCAGTCGCGCCCCGAACTTCGCCGAGGTTGCCGTCCCGAGGTCTTCCAGCAGTCGTTGGCGACGCGACGCGGGGCCAAGCAACCCCACGTACGGAATCGGCGTGGCGGCCAGGGCCGCGAGCGCCGCGAGGTCGGTCGCGATGTGATGGCTCATGATCACGGCGGCATCGAACCGCGCCAGGTCCACGTGCTGCTCGAGATGCAGCGGCGTGGTCAGCAGCACGTGCCGTGCCCGCGGAAATCGTGCCGGGTCCGCGTATGCCGGCCGATGATCCGCCACGGTGACGCGCCAACCCAGCGTGGCGCCGAACTCGACCACGGGCAGAGCGTCCGGCCCGCCGCCGATCAGCAGCAATTCGCGCGGGACCGCCGCGGAGGCAGCAAACAATCGCACTCGAGGGCTGCCGAACTCGACGATCCCGGTGGTCGCCGGACTCGCGTCGTCCGCGGCGTGCGTTGCCAGCCAGGCGGTCAGGTGTTCCGGTAGTCCGCCCGGCGGGGCCGGACCGCCCGCCAGCCAGAGCGTGGTGCCGACGGGCAGGACCGGCGCCTCTGAATCAAGTACCAGGGCATACCTGGCCCGTTCACGCTGCTCGAAACACCGTGACAGGGTTGCAAAGGGCTCCCAGTCCGCCGCGGGATCGAGCTTGACGAGCCAGACGTCCATGCCGCCTTCGCAGCCGGCGCCCAGTCCCCACAGCAGGTCGTCATCCCCGCCATTGTCGTACCGGACCATCTTGGGAGTGCCGGTCTCGAGCACCGACGCCGCATGTGCGGCCAGGTCGCCCTCGAGGCAGCCGCCGGAAAGAATCCCCTCGTAGCGACCGCCGGAGCCGATGAGCATCTGCGCTCCCGCCTTGCGGTAGGTCGAGCCCCGGGTCGCGACGACCGTAGCGAGCACGAGCGGAGCCCCCTCCACGCGGGCCCGTTCGTACATCGAAACCAATTGATGCAATGATCCATCCATGAAACGGCTTTATACTAAATTTCAACGGCTGGACTACCGGTACCTGCAATCCTCTGCTGGGGAATACCCATGATTTCGCTTTCGCTCAACGGCAAGACCGTGCAGTTGTCCGCAACACCCGATACGCCGCTGTTGTGGGCTTTGCGCGATGAACTCGGATACACAGGCACCAAGTTCGGCTGTGGCATCGCCGCGTGCGGTGCGTGCACCGTGCACGTCGACGGCAAGCCGACACGTGCCTGCGTGACGACGATCGAGTCGGTGGCCGGCAAGCAGGTGACGACGATCGAGGCGATGGACTCGAACCGCATCGGCCAGGCCCTGCAGGCCGCATGGATCCGCAACGACGTGCCGCAATGCGGCTACTGCCAGAGCGGGCAGATCATGAGCGCGGCCGCCTTGCTGGCGCGAAATCCCAGGCCCGACGACGCCGACATCGACGCAGCCATGCGCCGCAACCTCTGTCGCTGCGGTACCTACAACCGGATTCGCGCCGCCATCAAGGATGCGGCCGCGACGCTCAGCGCCTGAGGCACGGAGACAGCCATGAGCACGAGTTCGTTCAGCAC
>JBAVJR010000118.1:0-3226 GCA_049687855.1 Steroidobacteraceae bacterium
GCACGACCCTCGGCGGAGATCGGCAGGACGACACAATCGCTGCTGCTGGCAGCCGCGTCGGTGTCCCCTCGCCCGCGCAGGCACTCGCGCAGGTAGCGTTCTTCGACGCCGTGACGCGCATCCAGGATGAACAGTGGCTTCCCGGTGCAGGCGAGCGGCAAAGCCAGCGGCGCAGCCTGGTCGTCCATGCAGGTCAGCCGTATCGGGCCCTGCGGGTCGCGCGCGCGGGCTTGCGTGGCTTCGCGGCCTTGCGACGCGATGACGACGGCTTGCCCGTTGCGAGCGGCACGGCAGGCTGTTCCGGCTGGCCGAGGCAGTGCAGGAACAGGTTGCGCACGTCGCGTACGTGCGCCTCGATGGACGCCGCGCGCCAGTGCGATGTATCGACGGGCGGCAGCACTTCGACCCGCACCGTCGCGGGTCGCATCGCGAACTCATTCCTGGGCTGCACGTCCGCCGAGTTGTGGATGACGACCGGGACGATGGGCACGCCCGCCTGCATCGCCAGGTGGAAGGCGCCCTTCTTGAACGGCCCCAGTTCGGCCGTGAGCGAGCGAGTGCCCTCGGGCGCGATACAGACCGAGCGGCCGTCGCGGCGGATTGCGTCGACCAGCGGCTGCATGGCCTGGATGGCATCCCTGGCGTTGGCGCGGTCGACGAACACCACCCCGGCCCATTCCAGCAACTTGCCGACCACCGGCACGTCGCGCATTTCACGCTTGGCGACGCCGGTGAAGTCGCGCCGCACGAGCTTCGCCAGCACCAGCACGTCGGCCCGGCTCTGGTGGTTGAAGAGGAAGATGCAGGGGCGCGCGCGCCAGAGATTCCGCTCGCCCCGGACCCTGAGGTCGAGCCCGACGAGCGCCGAGCCGTAGTCCCCGAACGCCGCGAGCGAGAAGTTGGCCGCTTCGCGGGTCGACCCGGTCAGCGCCCACAGCGGCAGGCCCGCGAGAAATGCGCCCACCAGCGCGGGCGTCGTCGTCAGCGCCCGCACATAGTCGAACACACCTGGAGTGCCGCGGCTCTCGAACCGCTGCACCGGCCAGCGTCGCTGCGCTGCGATAGCCTGCAGCTTCGCATCCGGATTCAGAGGACGCGGGCGACCGACGCGCTCGAGCAGCTCGATGTCGTCGTGGCTGTCGGAGTAGAAATAGCTCCGTTCGAGGTCGAGTCCCAGCTCGCTGGCCAGCGACTCGGCGGCGGCGACTTTGCCCGGGCCGAAGCACAGCGGTGGCACGACGTTGCCCGTGAATTCGCCGTTCACGACCTCGTAGTTCGAGCAGAGAACGCGTTCGATGCCGAGGTCACGCGCGGCTGGCGCGACCTGGTAGACAGTCGCCGAAGACACGATCGCGACCGTGTGGCCCTGCGCCTGGTGCGCGCGAATGATCTCGCGGGTCTCCGGGTAGATGCGGCCGGCAATGCGCTTCTCGTACAACTCCTCGCCCAGTTCGGCAAAACTCTCCTCGCGTACGCCCTTCATGAACTTCGCGCCAACCGCCATCAGGCCCGCAAACCCCAGCTTGCCGCGCCAGTACTGGGTCAAGGCCGCCGTCGTGCCGACCATTTCCTCCAGGGACATCTGGCCGCGCCGGAATTTTTCCTGCAGCACGCCTGGCGCCGAGTAACCCGCGATGATCGTGCCGTCGAAGTCGAACAGGGCAGCGACGTGCGGTCCAGCCTCGGCCTGCCGCAGCCGCGCGAGGTAGCGGGTGCGGGCCGCGGACGACCGCTCGAACCTGCTGGATGCCTGCGTCATCGAAGCCGTCGCCTACCCCGCGCCTTTGGTTCAATAATGCAAGCCTCAACATCGTGCAAAGGCCCCGGGGTGTCAAGCCGTGACAACCCGCAGGTGGTCGCTTGCACAACAGGACCGTCACCACCTATGCTCGGAAGGCCGCAGCCGACTCCACGTCGGCATGACCGCCCACCCACGGAGGCCGCGCCCATGAACCACGCCGACACCGTACGCGCCTATTACGCCGCCTGGAAAGCCGACGACCTCGAAGGCGTCATGAATCTCTGTACGGACGACGTCATCGCGGTCAACATCCCCATCGGCCCGATCCATGGCAAGGCGAAGGTCCGCAGTTTCTTCGCCAAGTTCGGCAACGGCATGACCGACAAGCGTTACGACGTCCACCGCATCATTGCGGACGACACGTCGGCGGTCGTCGAAGGCGTCGAGAACTACGTCAAGGACGGCAAGCAGGTCAGCCTGCCCTACATGTCAACGTTCCTGTTCCGCGACGGCCTGATCTGCGAGTGGCGCGACTACTTCGACCTGCAGACCGTGCTGAAGCAGCTCGGCCTGCCGCTCGACGGCTCGCGTCCGGCAAAGGTTGCCTCGGGCAGTTGAGCCCCCGCATGGGGCTCGAAGAGCGCCGGCCATCCTGGCTGGATCCCGCCGTCCCGGCGCGGGAAGACTGCGTCCTCAAGGCGATGCTGGACGCGCGCGCGGCGCGCCACCCCGGGCGCCGCTTCGCCCTGTTCGAAGACGGCAGCACCTGGACCTACGGTGAATGCCTGGCGGAAGTCCGTGCAGCTGCGGCCGGCCTGCAGCGGCTCGGCGTCAGGAAGGGCGACCGCGTCATCGCCTGGCTGCCGACCGGGCGCACGATGGTGCTCACCTGGTTTGCGGCCAATTACCTCGGTGCCGTGTTCGTGCCGCTCAACACGGCTTACCGCGGCGACGTGCTCGCCCACGTCGTCAACGCCGCAGAGGCGAGCGTGATGATCGCGCACTCCAGTCTCGTGGAGCGCCTCGACGGGCTGCAGCTGCCGCACCTGCGCAAGGTCATCGCGATCGGCACGGGGGCTCGCACGACGCAGCCCCGGCTCGGGCTGCTCGACGAAGGCACGCTGCGCGGCGATGCCTCGCAGCTCGACGAGAGTGCCGACATCAATCACTGGGACATCCAGTCGATCATCTACACCTCGGGGACCACCGGTTACTCCAAGGGCGTGCTGTCGCCCTACCTGCAGCTCTACATGACGGGCATGACCGTGTACGGCTACATGGGCGATGGCGAGGCCATCCTCGTCAACCTGCCGCTGTTCCACGTCGGCGGCACGAGCCCCACGTACGCGGCCCTGGTTCGCGGCGGCAGCATCTACCTGGTCGATGGCTTCAGCACGGCGAAGTTCTGGGACCAGGTGCGTGCAGGCAACTGCGTCACCACGTCCGGACTGATTGGCGTGATGGCCGCGTTCCTCGCGAAGTCCG
>JBAVJR010000119.1:0-2003 GCA_049687855.1 Steroidobacteraceae bacterium
GCATCAAGCAGGCCATGAGCCGCGATGGCGCGACGGTCGAACTGCAGTCCGCGAACCCGCGTGATCAACTGGTCGAGGGCCGTCTGCAAGTCCGCCTGGGGGCCGCATGAACGTCCGTGTCTGGTTCGATAACCTCAGCGAACGCGAACGCAACCTGGTCTATGCCGCCGGCGCGCTCGTCGGCGTCGCGCTCGTGTACCTCGTGCTGGTGCTGCCATTCCAGACGTCCGGCAAGCGGATGACCGCGCGCGTTGCACAGAAGACGGCGGATCTCGCCTGGATGCAGGCGTCGGCGCCGCAAGCCATGGCCGCGGCGGGCGTAGCGCAGGCGGGCGGCGGCGGCGATTCACTGGTCGTGCTGGTCGACCGCACGGCGCGCGAAGCCGGGCTCGGTGCCTCGCTTCGCGACCAGAGCCCCGACGGCAGCAACGGCTTGCGACTGCGGATCGAGGGCGCGTCGTTCGATGCGCTCGTCACCTGGCTCGCCAACCTGCAGCAGCAGTACGGCGTGAGCATCGAATCCGCCACCGTCGGTGCCGCCGCCGCACCCGGCCTCGTCAACGCGACGCTGAGCCTGAAGCTCGCCGGCGCAGCGGGCTGATTGCGATCCTCTCCCGCGGCACGTTCCCCGTGATGCAGCGTACCGGCTGGCTGATCTCGCTCGGCGGGCTCGCCCTGCTCGCCTTCGCACTCGTCACGCTGCCCGCGGGCATGGCGGCCGGCCCGCTGCGCAAGGCTGGCATCGAAGCCGGCGCGTTCGGCGGTTCACTCTGGTCCGGACGAGCGACGGCACTGTCGTGGCGTGGCGCTGCCGTCGGCGACGCCGAATGGAAGATCGCGCCGGCTCGACTGCTGGCTGGCCGCATCGCCGGCCATGCGCAACTCACCCGCGCGGATGGCGCAGTCGCGACGGACTTCGATCTGTCGTTCTCCGGTCGGGACGTGAGACTGCGGACCGTCCGACTCGAGCTGCCGCTCGCGGCACTCAATGCGTTGCCGCTCGGCATGCCGAAAGGCTGGCAGGGCCGCGCGACAGGGCAATTCGCTGCGATCGACCTGCAACAGGGCTGGCCCACGACCCTCGAGGGCTCGCTCGATCTCGATGGACTGGTGGCGCCGCCGCCGCGCAATGCGCCCGTCGGCAGTTTCCGCGCGGTGTTTCCTGCGGCACGGCCGACGCCATCGCTCTCGGTACCGCAGGATCCGTCGAACCTGACGGCGCAGGTCAATGACAAGGACGGCCCGTACTCGGTCGACGCGCAGCTCACGCTGAGCCGAGCACGCAACTTCGCCCTCGAAGGCACGCTCGCGTCACGCGGACCCGTGCCGCCGGCGATGGAGCGCTCGTTGCAGCTGCTGGGCCCGGCCGACGCGACGGGCCGGCGTCAGTTCAGCGTCGGCGGCACGCTCTGATCACGCCGTCGCGTCCGGCGCCCACTCGCGCCAGGCCGACAGCAGCGGGAAATACAACCCGAGCCGGACCGGCTCCCCGCCCATGGCCCGCATGAGTCGCGCGTAACGCTCGAGCTGCCCGCGATAACGCTCGCGCTCGTTGTCCAGGAATTGGTCGAGCCCCGCGCCCTCGTGGCTGCTCGTCTTGTAGTCGACGATCCAGCGCACGCCTGTCTCGTCCACGAAGGTCCGGTCGATGACGACGCTGACGAGGCCCGCGTCGGTGACGCCGGTGAGCGCCAGCTCCGATTGCGCGGCCCGATGCGCAGCTTGCAGCAACCAGCGCCCGCGTTCGTCCGCGAGCGTGCGCCGCACCGCCTCCAGCACCCTGGCTGCGGCGGCAGTACGGCGCTCGTACGGCACGCCGAGTTCGGCGAGTTCCGCCGCGTAGCGTCGCTGCTCGGCATGGCGCCCGGCCTCGTCCCCAGGCAATGCGCCGCCCGCGCGCGCGAAGCGCTGCAATTCACGGTGCACCACGGTGCCTACGTGGCGCGCGGTCTCCGTCACCCAGTCGAACTCGACCGCGGTGGCTGCGGTCGCGCGCACGAGGC
>JBAVJR010000120.1:0-3968 GCA_049687855.1 Steroidobacteraceae bacterium
AACATGGCGATGGAGATCCGCGAGGAACTCCCCGACTGCCACGTCTATATCTATTACATGGACATCCGCACTTTCGGCCTGTACGAGACCAAGTACTACTGGCGCAGCCAGGAGGAATTCAAGGTCAAGTACATCAAGGCGCGCATCGCGGAGGTCACGTCCGACGGCGACAAGCTCGTGGTCAAGGGCGAGGACACGCTCGTCAAGCGTCCGATCACGATCCCGTTCGACATGGTGGTCCACGCAATCGGCATGGACCCGAACGTGGACAACAAGTCGATCGCTTCGACGTTCGGCATCGACCTCGAGCCTCACGGCTACGTTGCGCGCGGCAACGCCTACGGCAACACCGCGGAAACCTCTCGTGCCGGCGTGTTTGTCGCCGGAGCGGCATGCGGGCCGGAGACGATCGACGACTCCATCTCGCAGGGCCATGCCGCCGCGCTGGCTACGCTCGGCTTGCTGCAGCCGGCTCGCGCGCGCGCCTGAGGGCGGCCGACGAAATGTTCGGACGTTCATCCCGCGCGAGCGTTCCGGTGGTGCCGGAAGGGCCGCACCTCGACCTGAGCGGGCCGCGCCTGCGACGGGCGTTCGCGACCCTCGTCCAGGGCGCCGAGGCTCACGGCGGCGTCGAGCGCTACGTGGACGCGTTGAAGCTCAAGCAGACCCTGTTCCGCGAGGCGCTCCTCTCCCAGGACGGGCAACGTGCACGGCAGATCGAAGCGGCGGCATTCATGCCGCTTTGCGCATTCCTGCCAACCGTGCGGCGGCGGATCGTTCCCTGGTTCGCGGAGCCCCTGTTCAGCGGCTTGCGCAGTGCAATTGCTGCCTTGCTCGAACCGACTGGCGATACGTCCGGCACGGATGCGCGAATCCGCGCGTTCTGCGCCGGTTTTCCCCAGGACGACGCCCACCGCTGGACGCGCGACCTCGCCGCCGAGTTGCTGCACAACTGCGATCCGGAACGCTATCCGCTCATGACCCGCTGGGTCTGGGATGCCGGCACCAACACCGGCGTGCTGCGTGAGATCTGGCACGGCCCCGACGTCGACCACGTCACGATTGCCGCACGCGACGATCACGCGACGTTCCTGGTGCTGCGCGCGGAGCTGAGCCAGTTCCTGAGCGGCAACGGCGTGTTCCGCGACGTGCTGCAGTTCGTCGACATGCTCTGCGCGCAGGTCTATGCGGGATACATCGGCGAGCAGGGCAGCAGCTACCTGCGCACCGATTTCACCGCGCCGGAGGACCCGATGCTGCACGCGCGGCGCCTGCTCGGGCTCGACGGCATCCGTCCCGGCAGTGGCCGGCTGCGCATCAAGACCATCGACGGCGAGGCGCTCAGCGTCGCCGACCCATCCAGCCCGCCGGTCTCCGGCTGAGAAGGCAAGCCCATGCCCATCCATGAGCAGTCACTGATACGCCCGGAAGACCTCACGACGCACGAGCAGCTCGTGATCGACGGGGTGGACGTCTCCGGCCACTGGAGCACGTTCATCACGTCCCGGGCCGTCACGGACTACAACGAGGCGATGCAGGACGAGGTCGCCGCGCTGCCTGGCGGCGAGCACATACATCGCTGCTGGCAGTGCGGTTCCTGCACCAACTCCTGCACCGTCAACGCGCTCAATCCGGAGTTCAACCCGCGTCACTGGATCTACCTGGTCCGCATCGGGATGGAATCCGAGATCCTGCGCGACAAGGACATCATCTGGCAGTGCGTCTCCTGCAACAAATGCACCTATGCATGCCCGCGTGACGTGGTGCCGGAAGGCGTGATGAAGGCGCTCTCCCACTGGCTGGAACTCAAGGGTCACGTCAAGCCGTCGCCCTCGATGGTGTTCGACGAGGTGTTCTCCGAGCAGGTCTTCCAGCGCGGCAAGATCGAGGAAGGCCGGGTCATGCAGCGCTTCTTCAAGCGCACGGGCCAGAGCCTGAACCAGCCATGGCTCATCGAGATGATGCGGCGGATGCTGCGGCACCTGCCGCTCGGCATGCTCACGAAGCTCGGGCTCGCGACGCTGGTCGCCCCCAGCACCAGCGGCTGGTCCGGTGCCCGCGCCGCGATCGAGGAGTACGTCCACGAGCAGGAGCACAAGCGGCGCCGCGCGCTCGGCCTGGACGCGTTGATCGAGGCGGCGAAACGCGATGCCGGGCCGGCCACGGCAGGCGAAGGAGCGCGCTCATGACCACCGCGAAGGACAAGTACCAGAAGGTCGCTTATTACCCGGGCTGCGCGCTCGAGGGAACGGCGCATGCCTACAACCGGTCGACCCAGCAGGTCGGCAAGGCGCTCGGCCTCGACCTCGTCGAGGTCAAGAACTGGAACTGCTGCGGCGCGATGGAAGTCAAGAACATCGATCCGAAGCTGCAGACCTACCTGTCATCGCGGGTGATGGCGATCGCGGCTTCCGAAATGAAAATGGACGTGGTGATGGCGCCGTGCAACGGCTGCTACCACAACCTGAAGAAGGCCGAGTACGACCTGGCGCACGACCCGGCGAGCGCGGAAGTGGTCGACCGCCTGTCGCAGAAGGCCGGGCACGCGACGTACCAGGCCGGCCAGGTCGAGACGATCCATGCGCTCGACTGGATCATGCACGGCATCGGCGAAGCAGGGCTCAAGCAGCGGCTCAAGGGCTCACTGCAGGGGCTGAAGGTCGCCAACTACTACGGCTGCATGTACACGCGGCCGCGGCACATCTTCCCCGAGAAGGACAAGGGACCGGGCACCGAGTCGACGTTGAAGCCGCATTTCATGGACGACCTGCTCGGCGCCGCCGGCGCCGTCAACGTCGAGTTCCCGCTGAAGACCGCCTGTTGCGGCGGGGCCCACACGCTCTCGGACAGCGACACGTCGACCAAGCTGGTGCTGAACATCCTGCGCACCGCGGAAGCCGCCGGCGCCGAGGTGATCGCAACAGAGTGCCCGACGTGCCACTCCGGCCTGGAAATGCACCAGGTGCGGGCCGAGAAGAAATTCAACCAGCCGACCAAGGTCAAGATCCTCTACTTCACCCAGCTGCTGGGGCTCGCGCTCGGGCTGTCCCCGCGACAGGTGGGCGTGCACGAGAACATCTCCGATTCGCTCGGGTTCCTGCGCGAGAAGGGCATCGCGTGAAGTCGCTCGCGGAGATCGAGCGACGTCTCGACGAACTCGAGGCAGGTGCGGGCGGCTCCGGCACGGTCGCCGCAGCGGAACTGGTCGAACTCGGCGAGGCCGTGCTCGAGCACTGGGTCAGCGCCAAAGGCCTGGCGCCCACCCAGGAAACACGCGAGGGCTTTCGCCTGCTCGCGCTGCACCGCCAGGGCTGCACGGACGACCCCAGCTTCAATGCCTGCCGCGAAACCTGCCGCGAACTCGCCTACCACCACAACCTGGTCACGTCGGATCCGCAGCATCCGGCGACACCGCAGCGGCTGCTGATGATGGCGATGGTCGCCAGGCACCTGTTCCTGTTCGTAACCGGCAAGATGCAGGTCGCGGCGCTCGGCGACTTCTGCTGCGCGTCACGACCGATCCGGCAGCAGGCGGAACCGCAAGAGATCGGCTGAGGGGAACGCAGTCATGCGAACCCTCGTACTGGGGATCGGCAACCCGCTGATGTCCGACGACGGCGTGGGCCTGCGTGTGCTCGAGGCATTGTCCGGGCAACAACCGGCGCTCGAGGACGTCGACTACCTCGATGCAGGCACCCTGAGCCTGCTGCTGCTGCCGCGTTTCGAGCATTGTGATGCATTGCTGGTGCTTGACGCGGCGCAGCTCGGCGGCACCCCGGGGGACCTGCGCGTGCTGCATGACGCGGACATGGATGCCTTCTTTCGCAACGCCCGGGGCTCGGTCCACGAGGTCGGCATCCGCGACCTGCTCGATGCGGCCCGGCTCACGGGCACGCTGCCCTCACGGCGGGCGTTCGTCGGCGTGCAGCCGCAGCGCGTGGCGATCGGCTCGTCGCTCAGCCCGTCGC
>JBAVJR010000121.1:0-3463 GCA_049687855.1 Steroidobacteraceae bacterium
AGCTCGAACATTTCATACCCCGGTCCGGCTCAGGGGCAACCGCGGCAGTCTTGAATGATCGGTTCCGTATCGAAACGATGATGCGCCGACCCGTCATCTCAGCGCGACCGGACGACACGATCGCCGATGCCGCGGCCTCCATGGCAACTCACGGCATACATGCGTTGCCAGTAGTCAACGAGAACAATCGTCTGGTGGGGATCGTCACGACTACGGACATCGTGGGGGCGCTTCTGCACGGCATCAGGCCCAGGCCCGAGCCAGCGCAGCTCATGACGAGACGTCAACCGACCGATCTCGAAATGCGCCACGCAATCGAGGCGGCAGAGTCCGCGACGCTGAATGGGACCGACGCGGATGGGATCGCAGCCATGCTGCTGTACCTGCACGAACGCAACGCGTTGATGGAGGAGTTGCGCCAGGACGTGACTCGATACCTGCGCAGCGGGCAGGATGAGCAGTTGCACGCGCGTCTTCTCCAGGATATCGATCGGCTGGACAGGCAGGCGGACCTCTGGACCCGGCCGTGAATGACGCTCTGCGTTATTTCATCGATCCTGGCGCTGACCGGACACGCCGGGCGTTGTCGCCGGCATCGGGATGGGGCGTCAATAGGCGCTCTGCAGCGCTTCGCTGACGAGCGCCCGCAGTTGCTGCTCACCAAAGCTCGGCATCGGGCGTCCGTTGACGAAGTATTCCGGCGTCGCGGTGACTTTCAGCGCCATGGCATCGTTGCGGTCCTGCTCCATGCGCTGCGCGACTTCGGGCGCATTCATGTCCACCATGAGTTGCTCCAGGTTCAAGCCCACGCCGGCAAGTGCCTGCAGAACCAGATCTGGTTGGACCGTGTGACTGGGGGCCCATCGCGCTTGCGATGCCAGCAGCGCTTCCAGGGTCGGCAGGTACTTGTCCTGCTTGCGGCTCGCTTCCAGGAGCCTCACCACGTAGTCAGAGCCGTCGTGGAATGCGACGTGGCGAATCGACAGGCGGATCCTGTTCGGATTGTCGGCCATCAACTGCTTCACGATCGGGAAGAAATGGGCACAGGTTTCGCACGCCGGATCGATGAATTCGACGATGTGCACCCTGGCGTTTGCGTCGCCGAGCGTCGGTGAATGGTCACTCGCGAGAGGAGCATGGTCCGCGGTGACCGCACCCTGCGCAGACTGCGACCGGTCGTTCTGGTACAGCAGCGTCCCCACCACGACGGCAAGCAGCACGGCGACGACGGAACCGATGACGATACTCCTTCGGCTGGCCCGGCTTGCACCCGGTACCTGGTCCACATGCGGATCCTGGCGTGCCGGGTTCGGTTTGTTTCTCATGGTCTTTCGGCTCATGGGGGCTCCCGTTGCGTGCCGTGAACGGCGGTTGAGTTGGTACCGGCAATTTAGCCATTCTCGCCCGGATGAGATCGAATTTGACACACCGCGATAGGCGGACTCGGGATGTCGACTGCGCGATGTCGTCCCCGGTCACCACCTCATTGCAATGACTTAGGTTCAGAATGGCGCGACTCAAGACCCGGTCCGCATGCGATGGACTGCGCATCCGGAGTCCGGGACGCGTGGCGACCGGTCGGGTCGCGATGGAATCCAGAGGGGTTCGAACGATGAATGGCTCTATGCACTGGTCGGCACAAGCTTCGCCGCCTGGCAAACGGGAGCCATCGCCCTTTGACAGACTGTTCGAGCCGGTCACGCTCGGCCCGGTTACTGCGCCGAACCGGTTCTACCAGGTTCCGCATTGCAACGCGCTCGGCCACCGCATGCCGAACGCACTCGCCGCGATGCGCGGAGTTAAGGCCGAAGGCGGCTGGGGCGTCGTCTGCACCGAGGAAGTGGAGATCCACCACAGCAGCGACCTGGCGCCCTACATCGAAGGTCGCCTGTGGGGCGACGACGACATCCCGGCCATGGCGCTGATGGCGGACGCCGTTCACCGGCACGGTTCGCTCGCGGGCATTCAGCTGGCATACAGCGGCGCCAACGCGACGAACCTCTACTCGCGCACGCCGCCGCTGGGACCGCGTTCCATGGGCAGCATCGGTGGAACAGGCTGGGAGCCCGTCCAGTCGCGCCGCATGGACAAGACGGACATCCGCAATGTGCGTTTGTGGCATCGGCAGGCGGCGCTGCGCGCGAAGCGTGCCGGTTTCGACATCGTCTATTGCTACGCCGGCCATGGCATGACCGTGGCGATGCAGTTCCTGATGCGCAGCTGCAACGACCGCACCGACGAATATGGCGGCTCGCTCGAGAATCGCGCTCGGCTGCTGCGAGAACTGATCGAGGATACCAAGGACGCCGTGGGCGACTCCTGTGCTGTCGCCGTCCGGCTGGCCGTCGATGAACTGCTGGGCAGCGACGGCATCACGCACGAGGGCGAGGGTCACGACGTCATAGCCATGCTGGCGGAGTTGCCGGACCTGTGGGACGTCAACCTCAGCGGCTGGAACAACGACTCGGTCTCATCACGTTTTGCGAAGGAGGGCTTCCAGGAGCCGTACACCCGTTTTGTCAAGAAGCTGACCAGCAAGCCGGTGGTCGGCGTGGGGCGCTACACCTCGCCGGACTCGATGCTGTCCGCCGTGCGGCGCGGCGTGCTCGACCTCATCGGCTCCGCCCGCCCGTCCATCGCGGATCCGTTCCTGCCGACGAAGATCCGTGAGAATCGCTGCGACGACATCCGCGAATGCATCGGCTGCAATATCTGCGTCACTGCCGACATGCGCAGCGTGCCGATCCGCTGCACGCAGAACCCGACGATGGGCGAGGAATGGCGGCGTGGCTGGCATCCCGAGACCGTCAATCCCAGGACGACGGACGCAGACATACTGGTCGTCGGCGCAGGCCCTGCCGGCCTGGAGGCTGCGCGCGCGCTTGGCCAGCGCGGCTACCACGTCACGCTCGTCGAGGCGGGGCGCGAACTCGGTGGGCGCGTCCTGCACGAAGCTTCCCTGCCCGGTCTGAACGAATGGCGGCGCGTGGCCGATTGGCGCATCAGCCAGCTGCTGCGGATGCCCAACGTCGATATCTACCCCGCCAGCCCGATGACTGCTGCCGACATCCTCGACACCGGGATTCGGAACGTCATCCTCGCCACGGGCTCTGCCTATCGACGCGACGGCATCGGCCGCACGCTGTGGCGGCCGGTCGCGGGCCATGCGCTGTCCCACGTGCTGACACCCGACGACATCTTCGCGGGTCGCGCGCCCGAGGGACGCGTGCTCATTTACGACGACGATCACTATGTGATGGGCGGCGCGCTGGCAGAACTCTGCGCAGGCCGCGGCTGCAACGTAACGCTCGTCACGCCTGCACCCGAGGTTTCGTACTGGACGCGATTCGCGCTCGAACAGGAGCGAATCGAAGCGGGGCTCCGCAGCCTCGGCGTGAAACTGCTCACCAGGCACACGCTGTCGCTGGTCGGACTCGATTCGGCCACCGTCATCGACTGTGTG
>JBAVJR010000122.1:0-5258 GCA_049687855.1 Steroidobacteraceae bacterium
GATCGAACCCGAGCACGACGTGGTCGCGATCGGCTCCGGCGGGCCGTTCGCGCAGTCAGCGGCGCGCGCGCTGCTCGAGAACACGGAACTGTCGGCGCGCGAGATCGTCGAGAAGTCGTTGAACATCGCGGCCGACGTCTGCATCTACACGAACCGCAGCCTCACGATCGAAGAGCTGCGGTGAGCCAGGAGGCCATGAACATGGACACGGAAGTGAAGCCCGATGGCCCTGAGCGCCTCGCGGCACTGACGCCGAAGGAGATCGTCCAGGAACTGGACAAGCACATCGTCGGCCAAGCCGCTGCGAAGCGCGCGGTCGCCATCGCGCTGCGGAACCGCTGGCGGCGCATGCAGGTCGGCGAGCCACTGCGCGCAGAGATCACGCCCAAGAACATCCTGATGATCGGCCCGACCGGCGTCGGCAAGACGGAGATCGCGCGACGGCTGGCGCGACTCGCGAACGCCCCGTTCATCAAGGTCGAGGCGACCAAGTTCACCGAGGTGGGTTACGTCGGACGGGAAGTCGACTCGATCATCAAGGACCTGGTCGACGTGGCCGTGAAGATGACGCGCGAGCAGGAAATGGAGAAGGTGCGTCACCGCGCGATGGACGCAGCCGAGGAGCGCGTGCTCGACGAGCTGCTGCCGCGTCCGCGCGCGTCGTCCAGTCCGGCGATGGGTTTCGGTGCGCCGGCGGATGAGCCCGCGCCGACACCGAAAGAGAGCGACACCCGCCAGCGTTTCCGCAAGATGTTGCGCGAAGGCCAGCTCGACGAGCGCGAGATCGAAATCGAGCTGCGCGCAGCGGGTCCCGGCATGGAAATCATGGCCCCGCCGGGCATGGAGGAGCTGTCGCAGCAGCTGCAGGGCATGTTCGCGAATCTCGGCGGCAACCGCACGAAGTCGCGCCGACTCAAGGTCAGCGAAGCCTTCAAGTTGCTCACCGACGAGGAGGCCGCCAAGCTGGTCAACGAAGAGGAACTCAAGACGCAGGCGCTGCGCAATGCGGAGCAGAACGGCATCGTCTTCCTGGACGAGATCGACAAGATCGCGCGCGGCCAGAATGCCGTGTCCGGCGTGGACGTCTCGCGGGAAGGCGTGCAGCGCGACCTGCTGCCGCTGGTCGAGGGCAGCACGGTCAACACCAAGTACGGCATGGTGAAGACGGACCACATCCTCTTCATTGCGTCGGGCGCGTTCCACATGTCGAAGCCGTCGGACCTGATCCCTGAACTGCAGGGCCGCCTGCCGATCCGCGTCGAGCTCGAAGCGCTCAAGGTCGAGGACTTCGTGCGCATCCTGACCGAGCCCGACGCGTCGCTGTGCACTCAATATGGCGCGCTGCTGGCTACGGAGGGAGTGACGCTGAAGTTCGACACGAGCGGCGTCCGTCGCATCGCCGAGGTGGCCTTCGACGTGAACCAGCGCACCGAAAATATCGGGGCGCGCCGGCTGCACACGGTGATGGAACGGCTGCTCGAGGCGATCAGCTTCGAGGCCTCCGACCGCTTCGGCACGGAGCTCGTGATCGATGGGCCCTACGTCGACTCGAGCCTCGGCAAGCTGGCGCAGGACGAAGACCTCGCCCGGTACATCCTGTGACCGCCGCGACGACGGGCAAGGAGCGCTGGGCCGCACGCACGCCCACCGAGATCAGGCTGCGCAGGCAGTCGCGCGTGCTCGACGTGGCGTTCGACGACGGGCAGCGGTTCGAGCTGCCGTTCGAGTACCTTCGCGTCTATTCGCCATCGGCCGAGGTGCGCGGACACGGCCCGGGCCAGGAGACACTGCAGCTCGGCAAGCACGAGGTGCAGGTCGTCAAGGTCGATCCGATCGGCAACTACGCTGTGCGGCTGGTGTTCAACGACGGCCACGACACCGGCCTCTACACGTGGGGTTACCTCTACGAACTCGGCGAGACGCGCGCCGCCAAGTGGCAGCACTATCTCGACCGGCTGCAGCAGCTCGGCATCCCGTACCCCACCCAGGTCGCACAGAAGAAAGCCTGAGCCCCGCGCAATCGCGGGGAGGCCGCGGCAGACCGGAACGGCGTAGAATGCCCGTTCCCATGAGCGAAACAGCCCCACCCCGCAAGGCTCCCGCCTCCGCCGCAGCGACCCCGTCGGTCGATTTCGGCTACGAGGAGGTGCCGGCCCCCGAGAAGGCACGCCGAGTCCGCGCGGTGTTCGATTCCGTAGCCGACAAGTACGACATCATGAACGACCTGATGTCGGCCGGCGTGCACCGGCTCTGGAAGCGTTACACGCTGAGCCAGACCGGGCTGCGTCCCGGGATGTCGGCGCTCGATGTCGCGGGTGGCACGGGTGACATCGCTGCCGGCATGGCCCAGCAGGTCGGCGACAAGGGCCTGGTCGTGCTGTCCGACATCAACGCCGCGATGCTCGAGGTCGGTCGCGACCGGCTGCTCGACCGCGGCCTGATGCGCAACGTGCAGTTCTCGCTTGCCAATGCCGAGTGCCTGCCTTTCGCCGACGAGACGTTCGACTGCGTCACGATCGGCTTCGGCCTGCGCAACGTGACGGACAAGGCGGCAGCGATCGCATCGATGCGGCGCGTGCTCAAGCCAGGCGGCCGGCTGCTGATCCTCGAGTTCTCGAAGCCGGTATTCCCCGGGCTCAAGCCCGTGTACGACGCGTATTCGTTCAGCGTGCTGCCGTGGCTCGGCGCGCGGATCGCGAACGATCCGGACAGCTACCGGTACCTCGCTGAATCGATCCGCCGCTTCCCCGACCAGGAGACGCTGCTCGGCCTGATGCGCGCAGCCGGCCTCGAAGACTGCCGCTACCACAACCTGACGGGTGGCATCGTCGCCCTGCACAAGGGGTTCCGCTATTGAGCGCGAATCCGGTCGCTGCCATCCTCCACCGGCTGTCGACGATGCTGAACCGCAACGTCGCGCAATCGGAGCGCGCCTCGGCGCTGGCGCAGCAGCTCGAAGGCCGCGCGCTGTCGCTCGTGTTCGAAGGCACGCCGATCACGCTGTTCTTCCGCGTCACCGACGGGCGTATCGCGATCGACACGCGCGACGCAGGCGAGGCCGACGCGACGCTGTCCGGCTCACCCATCTCCCTGTTGTCCCTGGTGGGTCCCGGCGCCGAAGACCGGCTGCGCGGCTCGTCGATCCGTATCGCGGGCGACGCCGAGGTCGCCCAGCGCTTTCGCGACCTGCTGCAGCACGCCCAGCCGGATTTCGAGGAAGAGCTGTCGCGGGTCGTGGGCGACGTCGCGGCGCACCAGGTGGCGAATATCGCCCGCAGCTTCTTCGACTGGGGCCGCAAGGCCGCCGATTCGTTCTCGAGCAACGTGGCCGAGTACCTGCAGGAAGAAGGTCGCGACGTACCGGCCCGTGTCGAGGTCGAGGAGTTCCTCGAAGCCGTCGACCAGCTGCGCGAAGCCACCGACCGGCTCGACGCCCGCCTGAGTCGCATCGAATCCCGCGCCAAGTCAGGTTCGAAGTAGCTGCACACTCGACGCCGGAAGTGCAGCCGCTTCCGACTAACCCCTAACCCCTAACCCCTGATCCCTTCCCCATGCGTTTCCGCGTCGCCACCCGCCTGCTCCAGATCCAGCGCGTACTCGTCCGCCACGGGCTCGACGAGATCATTCTCGCGACGCACCTGTTCCGTCCGCTGCGGTTCGCGTTCTACCTCTCGCCCGCGACGTGGTTCGAGCGCCGCAAGGGCGGACCGCGTGGTGAACGCATCCGGCTCGCGCTTGAAGAGCTCGGCCCGATCTGGGTGAAGTTCGGCCAGGCGCTGTCCACGCGGCGCGACCTGCTGCCGGTAGACATCGCCGACGAACTCGAGAAGCTGCAGGATCGCGTGCCGCCGTTCCCGGGGGCGGAAGCCAGGGCCATCATCGAAGGCGCTTACGGCAAGCCGGTGGGCGAGGTGTTCGCCGAGTTCGACGAGACGCCGCTCGCCGCAGCCTCGATCGCGCAGGTGCACACCGCGCGGCTGCGGTCAGGTCAGGAAGTCGTCGTCAAGGTCGTGCGTCCCGGCATCCGGGCGAAGATCGAGCGCGACATCGAGGTGATGTACGTCCTTGCGGAGCTCGCGCGCGACTATTCGAAGGAGGGCCACCGGCTGCGGCCCTACGAGGTCGTGCAGGAGTACGAGAAGACCATCCTCGACGAGCTCGACCTCATGCGCGAGGCGGCGAACGCCGCGCAGTTGCGCCGCAACTTCGCCGGCTCCGACCTGCTGTACGTACCCGACGTGTACTGGGATTACTGCCGGCCCGAAGTGATGGTCATGGAGCGCATCCACGGCGTGCTCGTCAGCAACATGGACGAACTGCTCCTGCGCGGCACGAACATCCAGGCGCTCGCCGAGAACGGCGTGGAGATCTTCTTCACGCAGGTGTTCCGGCACAATTTCTTCCACGCCGACATGCACCCCGGCAACATCTTCATCCAGACCGACGACCCGCAGCGGCCGGTGTACGCGGCGGTCGACTTCGGCATCGTCGGCTCGCTCGACGCGCGCGACCAGCATTACCTGGCGGAAAACTTCCTCGCGTTCTTCGACCGCGACTACAACCGTGTCGCCCGCCTGCACGTGGATTCGGGCTGGGTGCCCAAGGACACGCGCATCGACGAGCTGGAGGCGGGCATCCGCACCGTGTGCGAACCCATATTCAACAAGCCGCTCTCCGAGATTTCGTTCGCGCAGGTGCTGATGCGCCTGTTCGAAGTCGCGCGCCGCTTCGACATGCGCGTGCAGCCGCAGCTGATCCTGCTGCAGAAGACCTTGTTGCAGATCGAGGGCCTCGGACGGCAGCTCTATCCGCAGCTCGACCTGTGGAAGACGGCGCAGCCGATCATGCAGGAATGGGGCACGGACCGGTTGAGCGGCCGCAACATCGCCCAGGAACTGCGCCGGCAACTGCCCGACCTGTCCGAGTCCATACGCATGCTGCCGCAGCTGCTGCAGCAGTTCGTGCAGAAGGCGTCTGAAGGCACGCTGCGCATCCGGGTGGACAGCGAGTCGTACGAAGAGCTGCGGCGCGAGATCCAGGCGAGCGGCAGGCGCCGCGACCAGACCATCATCGGGGCGGCAGTGCTGCTGGCAGGGATTCTGTGGCTGGCTTTCCGCACGGACTGGATGCCCGGCGTCCTGCTCACGGCTGCGGGCCTGGTGACAGCGTTGCTCGCGCGCCGCTGATCACCGCGGCGCAATGCCGCGCGGCGGTCGATCCGGAGCCTTTCCCAGAGCGCGTGTCTGCCTTTCCAAGCT
>JBAVJR010000123.1:0-5411 GCA_049687855.1 Steroidobacteraceae bacterium
GAGTTCCTGCCCGTGCGCTCGGCATTCAAGGTGGCGACGTCAGCCGCGCCGGATGAACTCGTCGTCCATTTCGACATCGCTGCCGGCTATTACCTCTACCGCGACCGGCTCGGCTTCGAATCGGCAACGCCGGGTGTCACGCTCGGCCCGGCGAGCCTGCCCGTCGGCCTCGACCACGAGGACGAATTCTTCGGCAAGCAGGTCATCTATCGCGACGATGCGCAGGTCGGCGTGCCGGTCACCTTCAGCGGCGCGGCGCAGGATTTCGACGTCAAGGTGAAGCTGCAGGGCTGCGCCGATGCGGGCCTCTGCTACCCGCCGCAGACCTGGACTTTGCGCGTGAAGTGGCCCAAGGGTGTCGCCGGGACTCCGCCGGTGCCTGCCGCCGGCGCCGCGCCCGCGAAGAGCGGCGGCTTCAACCTGCGCTCGCTGCTCGGCAGCGGCGCGAAGTCCGACGCGGATTTCCTGCCCGCCGACCAGGCTTTCGTGTTCTCGACCGAGAGCACCTCGCGTGACCGCGTGCGGTTGCGCTGGGACATCGCCGACGACTACTACCTCTATCGCGACAAGGTCACGGTGAAGACGACGGCGACCGACGTGCAGCTCGGCGACGTGTCGATCCCCGGTGGTGAAAGGAAGCACGACGAGTACTTCGGCGAACAGGTCGTCTTCCACGACCAGATGCTCGCCGACGTGCCGGTTGTCGCCGCGGCGGGCGTGACCGAAGTGCCGCTCGAGATCACCTACCAGGGCTGCGCCGACGCGGGCCTCTGCTACCCGCCCATCAAGAAGACCGTAGTCGTCAAGCTGGCAGCGACCACGGCGACAGCCAGCCTGCCGGCCGCGGAGTCCGGCGGCGCTGCCAAGCCCATGCGCTCGGAGCAGGACCTGCTCGCCGACAAGATCCGCGACGGCAACCTGTTCGCGGTACTCGCAACGTTCTTCGGTTTCGGCCTGCTGCTCGCGTTCACGCCCTGCGTGCTGCCGATGGTGCCGATCCTGTCCGGCATCATCGTGGGCGCGGGCGGCGGCAAGCCGGTCCCGCGCGGCCGCGCGTTTGCGCTGTCGGTCGCCTACGTGCTCGGCATGGCACTCACTTATACGATCGCGGGCGCCGCCTTCGCAGCCGCCGGCCAGCAGGCGCAGGCGTTCTTCCAGAAGCCGTGGATGATCGTGCTCTTTGCCGCGCTGTTCGTGTGGCTCGCGCTCGGCATGTTCGGGCTCTTCAACCTGCAGGTGCCCGGCTGGCTGCAGGAGCGCGTCTCGCGCATCAGCGACAAGCAGCAGCAGGGAACGTTGCTCGGCACCGCGATCATGGGCGCGCTGTCGTCGCTGATCGTGACGGCCTGCGTCGCGCCGCCGCTGGTCGCGTCGCTCGCGGTGATCGGCCAGAGCGGCGACGTGTTCCGCGGCGGTGCGGCGCTGTTCGCGATGAGTCTCGGCATGGGCGCGCCGCTGCTGCTGGTGGGCGCCTCGGCGGGCGAACTGCTGCCGCGCGCGGGCGCCTGGATGGACACCGTCAAGCAGGTGTTCGGCATCATGATGCTCGGCGTGGCGATCTGGATGCTGGGCCGCATCCTGCCCGGCCCCGTCACGCTTGCGCTCTGGGCGGCGCTCGCCTTCGTCACCGGTTACTGGCTGCTGATGATGGGCGGCCGCGACATGAACCGCGGCGCGACCGTCGTCCGTCGCGGGTTCGGCGCGCTCGCCGCGATTTACGGCGTGCTGATGCTGGTGGGCGCGCTGTCGGGGCGCAGCGATCCGCTGCAGCCGCTGGCCGGCGTGGTCGGCGCACCGGCGGGGTCGCCCGGTGCCGTCGTCCCGGACGCGGCCCATGCCGGGGCTGAATTCACACGGATCAAGAGCGCCGCCGACCTCGATGCCGCGATCGCTGCCGCGAATGCCGCCGGCAGGACCGTGATGCTCGATTTCTACGCGGACTGGTGCGTGTCCTGCAAGGAGATGGAGAAGTACACTTTTCCCGAGCCGTCGGTGCAGGCCGCGCTCGCGAACACCGCGCTGCTGCAGGCCGACGTCACGGCCAACGACGACATCGACCAGGCCCTGATGCAGCGCTTCGGCATCCTCGGTCCGCCGTCGATCCTGTTCTTCGGTCAGGACGGCGCCGAAAGGAAGGACTATCGCGTGGTGGGCTTCAAGCCGGCCGACGAATTTGCGCCGCACATCCAGCAGGCATTCGGGGGCCCGTCGCAATGAACAGCCGCACGCTCATCCTGGTCGCGGCGCTGGCCGGACTCGCCGGCGCGGCCGGCTATTACTTCGTCGTGAAGCCGCGCACGGCCGCGCCGGTTGCCGTCGAGGCCCCATCGCCGGCATCGACGACCCCCGATCCGGCGGCCGCACCGAAGACGCAGCTCGCCGCGGTCATCCCGGAGTTCAGGCTGGCCGACCGCGACGGCACCCTGCGCTCGTTGAAGGACGACTGGCAGGGCAAGGCGCTGATCGTCAATTTCTGGGCGACCTGGTGCGCGCCCTGCCGCCGCGAGATCCCCCTGCTCAAGAAGCTGGCCGCGGATCACGCCGGGGAGAACTTCCAGGTGGTCGGCATCGCCATCGACTTCCGCGACAAGGTCCTCGACTACGCCAGGGAAATGCAGATCGACTACCCGATGCTGATCGGGGAGCAGGACGCGCTGGACGCGGCCGCAGCTTTCGGCGTCGATGCGGTGGGACTGCCGTTCACGATCTTCACCGACACGAGCGGCCGGGTGATCGCACTGCACATGGGTGAGTTGACCGCGGACGAGGCTGCCATCATCCTAGGCGCCGTCGGCGAGGTGAATGCGGGCCGCTCCGATCCCGCCCAGGCCCGCCAGGCCATCGCCACCGCCCTTGCGGCGCTGCCGCCTGAGCCGGAACAGAAAAGCGCCGGATAGGCACATATAAGACGCTATCTCCGGCGAACCGGAGCAGAAACCTGTCGCCAATTGGCGACAGATGGGGGTAGACTGCGCGCCCAACCACGGCTCCACGCACCGAAGGCCATGGCGCACATCCTGCTGCTCAACGGACCCAACCTGAACCTGCTCGGCAGTCGCGAGACTGGCGTCTATGGCCAGGTCACGCTCGAGCAGATTCATGCGCGAGCGACCAAGCTGGCCGCGGAGTTTGGACATAAGCTGACCGCGGTGCAGAGCAACGCGGAAGCCGAACTGATCGAGTGCATCCACCAGGCGCCGGACAGCCACGTCGCCTACATCGTGTTCAACCCGGCCGGCTTCACGCACACCAGCGTCGCGCTGCGTGACGCGCTGCTGGCGGTCAGGATTCCTTTCATCGAGGTCCACCTGAGCAACGTGCACGCGCGCGAGACGTTCAGGCACCACTCCTACTTCTCCGACATCGCGGTCGGGACCATCACGGGTCTCGGCGCCGTCGGGTACGAACTGGCGCTGCGCGCCGCCAGCCAGCAGCTCGCTGCCGGCAAACCCGGCAACGCGCCGCTTGCCAACTGATTCGCGATCCGGGGGGATCACACCAAGATGGATATCCGCAAGGTCAAGAAGCTGATCGAACTGCTCGACGAGACCGGCGTCGCCGAGATCGAGATCAAGGAAGGCGAGGAATCGGTCCGCATCAGCCGCAACCCGAGCGGCGCCACGTTCGCGATGATGCCGCAGCACATGATGTACGGCCCGCCTCCTGCCCCGGCGGCTGCACCGGCCGGAGCCGCCGTTACGCCCGCGGCCGCCGCAGCAGCAGTGGCCGCTGCCGCCGCCGCGACTGCGGACCAGACGGTCACGGCGCCGATGGTCGGCACGTTCTATTCGGCTGCGGCGCCGGGCGCCAGGCCCTTCGTCGAGATCGGGTCGGAAGTGAAGCCGGGCGACGTCCTCTGCATCATCGAAGCCATGAAGATGATGAACCAGATCGAGTCGGACAAGGCAGGGCGCATCGTCTCGGTGCTCGCCAAGAACGGCGACCCGGTCGAGTTCGGCCAGCCGCTCTTCGTCATCGAATAACCGGGCACCGCCCAGATGCTCGAGAAAGTCGTCATCGCCAACCGCGGCGAGATCGCACTGCGAATCCTCCGCGCCTGCCGCGAACTCGGCATCAAGACCGTGGCCGTGCATTCCACGGCCGACCGCAACCTCAAGCACGTGCTGCTCGCGGACGAGACGGTGTGCATCGGCCCGCCGAATTCACGCGACAGCTACCTCAGCATGCCCGCGATCATCAGCGCGGCCGAGGTGACGGATTCGGTCGCGGTCCATCCGGGCTACGGCTTCCTGTCCGAGAACGCGGACTTCGCCGAGCGCGTCGAGAAGAGCGGGTTCAAGTTCATCGGCCCGCGCCCCGAAACCATCCGCCTCATGGGCGACAAGGTCTCGGCCATCAAGACCATGAAGGCCGCGGGCGTGCCCTGCGTGCCGGGCTCCGACGGCCCGCTGAGCCAGGATCCCGACGAACTCTTCCGGATCGCGAACGAGATCGGCTACCCGGTCATCATCAAGGCGTCCGGCGGCGGCGGCGGCCGCGGCATGCGGGTCGTGCACAGCGACGCGACGCTGCTCCATTCCGTGGGCGTGACCAAGGCCGAGGCGCTGGCCGCGTTCAGCAACGACCAGGTCTACATGGAGAAATTCCTGGAGAAGCCGCGCCACATCGAGTTCCAGGTGCTCGCGGATCACTACGGCAACGTCATCTGCCTGGGTGAGCGCGACTGCTCGATGCAGCGGCGCCACCAGAAGATCATCGAGGAAGCCCCCGCCCCGGGCCTTTCCGCCAAGCAGCGCCGCACGATGAGCGAGCGCGTCGCCTCGGCCTGCGCCGAGATCGGTTACCGCAGCGCCGGCACGCTCGAGTTCCTGTACCAGGACGAAGAGTTCTACTTCATCGAGATGAACACCCGCATCCAGGTCGAGCACCCGGTGACCGAACTGATCACGGGCATCGACCTGGTGAAGGCGCAACTGCGGCTCGCGGACGGTGAGCGCCTGCCGTGGACGCAGGACGACGTGCAGATCCGCGGCCACGCGATCGAGTGCCGCATCAATGCGGAAGACCCGAAGACGTTCACGCCGTCGCCGGGTCCGGTGAAGCTCTGGCACGCGCCGGGCGGTCCGGGCATCCGCGTCGACAGCCACCTCTACACCGGCTACAACGTGCCGCCGTATTACGACTCGCTGGTTGCGAAGGTGATCGCGCACGGCGAGGACCGCGACACCGCGATCGCGCGCATGCGCAACGCGCTGAACGAGATCGTGGTGGAGGGCATCAAGACCAATACGCCGCTGCACCAGGAGATCTTCCAGCACGCGGCGTTCCGGGCGGGCGGCACGGACATCCACTACCTCGAGCGGCGGCTCGGGCTGAAGTAGCCGCGGGCGGAGCAACACAGGCGGTCGATCCGGTGCCTTTCCCCGAGCGCGTGTCTGCCTTTCCAAGCT
>JBAVJR010000124.1:0-1636 GCA_049687855.1 Steroidobacteraceae bacterium
GAGTCTTGCATCCCCGACCATTCTGAACGCGCGCAGGTGGCTGGTTGGACTCCTTTAGATCACAGTTGCGGCGCACGTCGCAATATCTTGATGACATATCGTCAAGTGCCCCGACAGCGGTCGCTGGCTTATGTCACCTGGCGGGCTCGTCACGAGATGACCGTCCTGGGCGCACTCGCCGGCACGCATGAACATCAGCACGAACGGTGCGCTCGGAACGGAGACGCGCCGTCGAATCATGACGCAACCGGATCGTTGCGGCTGCTGCAGGTGCCAGGCCACTGGGCCGCGGCTAACGGCTACCGGCGCCTCAAGGACCTGCCAGCACGTGGTCAGCACCTGCGGGTGGTGCCGCAGCGGACGCACGCGCTGATGCAATTCATAGGTAGTAGCGTGGAGGACAGGGCTGCGCTGACCGCCAATGGCAAACGCACGCATCGGTGGAATGTCCCGCTTAATCCTGAGGTTGCTGCACCGCAAGATCTTCCGATCCTGGCAACCTCGCTACGTAGATCAGCGGATTGCCGCCCCATGCCTTGAGGGGGAACGTGCCGTGCAACAGCGATCAATTCGCGGAGTATTCATGAACACGAGATTCCTGTGTTGTGTCGCCACCGCTGCGGTCGCCTTACC
Organism: Steroidobacteraceae bacterium; assembly: GCA_049687855.1. Lineage (GTDB taxonomy): Bacteria > Pseudomonadota > Gammaproteobacteria > Steroidobacterales > Steroidobacteraceae > RPQJ01. Next base: position 634 of record JBAVJR010000124.1, read on the forward strand.
AGTGCTGGCTGGTTGCCAGCGGTCGCCCGAGATCAGCTACGCCAAGGACGTGGCTCCCATCCTCGACAAGCATTGCAAGGGCTGCCACGTTGCCGGACAGGCCGGATACGTCGTGAGCGGTTTCGAACTCGAGAGCTACGAAACGTTGATGAAGGGCACGCAATACGGTCCAGTGGTGCTCCCCGGAGATCCGCTGACGAGCGTGCTGGTCATGCTGGTCGAAGGGCGCGCGGACCCGTCGCTGAAGATGCCGCATGGCGACGCCAAGCCGCTCGACCCGAGCGAGGTTGCGACCATCCGGCAGTGGGTCGAGCAGGGCGCAAAGAACAACTAGCGCAAGGCGTCAATCCTGCTTCACGCCCTCGTTCTTCAGGGCTTCGAGCCCTGCGAGGTCGAGACTCGCGACGGCTGACTTGAGCTCCGCGATGCTCGCGGCCTCACCGCTCACCTTGACCGAGAACCGTTCGCCCAGCACGGTCGAATACTCGCCGCTCTTGCGCTCCCTGTCCCACTCCTCGTGGACCAGCCGGCCGTCCTGCCGGTACGTCTTTTCGTAGCCCTGGTCCGTTTCCCGCTCCTGCTCCCCGGCAGCCCAGCCGGCGAATGCCATCATTCCCTTCATGCCGCCCATGTCGACGATCTCGAGACGCAGTGAACGCCCGGCATCGTCCGAGTAAGTCCCGCGCGCCTCGCTGACCTGCATTCCCATCGCGTTGTTACGTTCGGCCGATATCTCCGTCCGCTTCAGACCGGCAAGGGACTCCGGCACGAAGGGCTTGATCCTGTCGGGCGCCAGCGACTCCACCTGGACTCCCCCACCCGCCACCGCCGACATCATCTCCCCTGCTGCGTCGCGCTGGGCCTGCACGTCGCCGGACTTCTGCGCGGCTTCCATCTTCTTGCCGGCCTCCTCCGCCTGCCGCGCCATGGACTCCAGCTTGCCCATGGGGCTGTCCTTGTCGAAGCCGCCTCCGTCACGCGAGTCGCTGACGCCGGGCAGCCC
>JBAVJR010000125.1:0-15010 GCA_049687855.1 Steroidobacteraceae bacterium
GCGTGCTCACGCAGCTCCGGCAGCGTAATTACAGGCTCAATTCGTCTTTCGAGCTGCACGTCGACGCTGAACCAGCGCGGTGCCTCACGCGTGCTGCCCGCATCGTAGTACTCGCTGGTCGCATCGAACTGCGTGGGGTCCGGATACGCCTCGCGCACGACCTTCACGACGCCCGCGACGCCCGGAACGTCGCAGCTCGAGTGATAAAAAAAAGCGCAGTCACCCTTCCGGAAATCGTCCCTCAGCATGTTCCGCGCCTGGTAGTTGCGCACGCCTTCCCACCCCGTCGTGCGCCCTGGCGCGCTCGCGAGAGCGTCGATTCCGAACACGTCGGGCTCCGATTTCAGCAGCCAGTACTTCATGCGATTCGGGTTCCTCAGGGGGCGCGCGATGGGAAGTGGAGGATGCCGCGCTCGGTGACGACGAGGTCGAGAGCGACATCCCAGGCGGCAGGTTCGAGTCGCTCGACCTGCTGGATCGAGTACGCGATGCCGATCAGGCGCGGGCGGCGGAAGGGTTGCGTGCGATCGAGCCGCGGGCGCAGCGCGCGGTCGTAGAAGCCAGCGCCCATGCCGAGGCGGTGTCCGCACGGATCGAAACCGACGAGCGGAACGAGGATCGAGTCGAGGTGCCGGACCGGGATGCGGCCGCGTGAACCATGCAGCGGTTCGGCGATGCCGAACATGTTCCCGCGCAACGGCGCGCCGGGCTCGAGCGGGACGAAGACCATCCGGCCGTCACGACGACTGACGATGTGCGGCACATAGAGGCGGACTCCGCGCTGCCACGCGGTCCCGAAGCAGGGGCGCAGGTCCACTTCGCCCGGCATGCCGAGGAACGCGGCGACCCGCCGGCCGCGCTGCCAGATGCCGAGCCGGCGCAGCGCAGAGTGGATCGCCCGGTCATAGACCCGGCGTTCGGCGTCGGGAATCGCGCGACGCCCCGCGCGCAGCTGCCGGCGCAGCTCGCGAAGGGTCATCGTCGCAGTGGAAGGGAGAGGCGCCACCCGCCTGTGCCGTCACAGACCATTGCTCTCGACAAGAGCAATATTTGGGGAGGGCCGCGGCACTTAAGGCTTCCCGCTCGAGGCGGACTTGCACAATGTTGCCGACTGACCGTTCCCCGGGGTATTTACATTAAGGTCGAGAGGTAACCCGGCCCGTGTCGAACACCGCAGGCGGCGCCAAATCGTCGAGGGTTCGGACTGCTGCAAACCCTCAGAGTTCAAGTTGCTGGCCTTTCGCGAGCGCGGATTCCACGCGCTCGCGCAGGGACTTAAGGCGCGCGCCGAGATCGCCCTCGACCACCGTGCCGTGCTTGCGCACCTTGATCAGTTCGTTGGCCAGGTTGAGCGCGGCGATGACCGCGATGCGGTCGAGGCCGACGACCTTCCCGGAATCGCGGATCTCGCGCATCTTGCCGTCGAGGTACTCCGCCGAGTCGAGCAGGTCGGAGCGTTCTTCGGCAGGGCAGGCCACCTGGTAATCGCGATCGAGCAGGCGGACGCTGACGCGGGAAACGCGGTCTTCACTCATCAACCCTGCTCCATCGCCTTGAGGCGGCCGATCATTGCCTCGACGCGTGCGCGCACCTGCTCGTTCTTCTGCAGCAGGTTGGCGCGCTCATTGATCAGCGTGTCCTGGCGCTGACGCAGGGCACGGTTCTCTTCCTTGAGCTGGTGGACCGTAGCCACCAGCTCCTCGAGGCGGCGTTCGATGCGTCGGAGTTCGACGTCGACGGCGGATCGGGCAGCGGGTTCGTTCATGGAATTCACTATAGTTGGCGCACCCCGGGGAATCAATTTGAACTGGCCAGCCTGGGACCGGATGCACGGTACGGATGGTACGATACGCGCAATGCCGGCACCGATTGCTTTCGACGATGTTGCGCGGGCCCTGGCGGCCGGCGGTTCCACTGTCCACGCTGCCGAGGCGCACGGCTGTCTGTGCGGCGCCCTGTGCGCGCGGCGCGTTTACCTGCCCGCGGAATGGCTCGAGGAATTGCTGCCCGACGGCCCCGCCCCCGGCACGACCGTCGCCGTTGCCACGGCCGGTCCCCTGAAGTCGCTGTTCGACCGGAGCCGCGCCGTGCTGGAGGCGCGCGAGATGGAATTCGAGCCGCTGCTGCCGCCCGATGACGCCGCGCTCGACGAGCGGGTCGAGGCACTCGGCGCCTGGGCGCAGGGGTTCCTGTACGGGTTCGGCGCGGCCGGTCCGTTCAAGCCGGGCACGCTGTCCACGGCCGTCGCCGAGGTCCTCACGGATTTCGCCGAAGTCGCGCGCGCCGGCGCGGTCGGCTCGGAAAGCGGCGAAGTCGAAGAGGGCGCGCTCGCCGAACTGGTCGAGTTCGTCCGCGTCGGCGTGCAGCTCGTCTATGACGAACTCATCGACCTGCGTGCCGCCCAGACGACCTCGACCGCGCGTCACTGAACCCGGTCCGCTGGTATCGCCGAAGAGGATTCCGACCGCCCATGACCCTGCGTAAAGACGAATACGCGCGCCGCCGCAGACAGCTCATGAAGCTCATGGGCAAGGGCGCCATCGCCATCATCCCCGCGGCGCCCGAGCGTCAGCGCAACAGCGACGTCCATTACCACTATCGGCCCGACAGCGATTTCCACTACCTCACGGGCTTCAACGAGCCCGAGGCGGTGGCGGTGCTGATTCCCGGTCGCGAGCAGGCCGAATACATCCTGTTCGTGCGCGACCGTGACCCCACGCGCGAAACCTGGGACGGCCGTCGCGCCGGTCCCGACGGTGCGGTGCGCGATTACGGCGCAGACGATGCCTTCCCGGTTGGCGACATCGACGACATCCTCCCGGGCCTGCTCGAGCGCTGCGAGCGCGTCTACTACTCGATGGGCGTCAACCTCGAGTTCGACCAGCGCGTGGTCGGCTGGGTGAATACGTTGCGGGGCCGGGCCAAGCTCGGCATCCACAGCCCGCAGGAGTTCGTCGCGCTCGAGCACCCGCTGCACGACATGCGGCTCTACAAGAGCCGCGCCGAGGCAAGGGTCATGAAGCGTTCCGCGCAGATCGCGGTGGGCGCGCACGTGCGGGCGATGCGGACCACCCGGCCCGGCGTCACGGAATACGAGGTCATGGCCGAACTGCTGCACGAGTTCCACCGGCACCAGGCCGACATCTCCTACCACCCGATCGTCGGTGGCGGCGCGAACGGCTGCATCCTCCATTACCACGAGAACGCGGACACGCTGCGCGACGGCGACCTGCTGCTGATCGATGCCGGCTGCGAATACGGCCTGTACGCGTCGGACATCACACGCACCTTCCCGGTCAACGGCCGCTTCTCGCCCGCGCAGAAGGCGATCTACGACGTCGTGCTCGAGGCCCAGGAGGCCGCGTTTGCCTGCATCAAGCCCGGCAACCACTGGAATGAACCGCACGACGCGGCGGTCCGGTCGATCACGCAGGGCCTGGTCAGGCTCGGCCTGCTCAAGGGCCGCGTGCCCGCGCTGGTCAAGGAAGAGGCCTACCGCAAGTTCTACATGCACCGCACGGGGCACTGGCTCGGCATGGACGTGCACGACGTCGGCGAATACAAGGTCGGCACCGAATGGCGCGTCTTCGAGCCCGGGATGGCGCTGACGGTCGAACCGGGCATCTACATCCCGGCCGGCACCAGGGGCGTGCCGAAACGCTGGTGGAACATCGGCGTGCGGATCGAGGACGACGTGCTCGTCACCGCCAGCGGCTATGAACTGCTGACAGCGGGCCTGCCGCGCACCACGGCCGAGATCGAGCGCGTGATGGCGTCGGCCGCCTGACAGGGGGAATGCCGTTGAGCACGACGCCTGCCGATTACGACCTCGCCATCGTCGGAGGCGGATTGGTCGGTGCCTCGCTGGCCTTGTCGCTCGCGCCGCTCGGGATCCGCATCGCCCTGGTCGAAGCCGTGCCGCCCGTGCAGGGCGAGCAGCACCCGAGTTTCGACGAACGCACGACCGCGCTCGCCAATGGCAGCGTCCGTGCCTTCAAGACGCTGGGTGTCTGGGCCGGCATGGAGCGCGAGGCTGCGCCCATCCGCAAGATTCACGTTTCCGACCAGGGCCGCTTCGGCACCGCGCGCATCGACGCCGCGGAGCAGGGGCTCGAAGCCCTGGGCTACGTCGTGCCGAACCGCGCGATCGGCGCGGCGCTGTGGCAAGGCCTGTCGCGGGCGCCTGCGGTCGAAGTGATTGCGCCCGCGAAGGTGACGGGCAGCGAGCTGGAAGGCTTGCGCCGTGTCGTCCATTACGAGGTGGCGGGTGAGGCTCGCTCGCTCGGCGCCAGGCTGGTCGCGGCCGCCGATGGGATTCACTCGCTGGTCCGCGACCAGGCGGGCATCGATGCCGATCACGTCGGTTACGAGCAGGTCGCAATCACGGCCGTCATGACCACGCAGCGCTTCCACGACTACGTCGCGTACGAGCGTTTCACCGCGGAAGGCCCGATCGCGCTCCTGCCGCTGACCGATGGTCGCTGCGGCATGGTCTGGACGCGCAAGCCCGCCGCAGTCGAGCGGATGCTGGCGTTGTCGGACGACGAGTTCCTGCGTGAGTTCCAGGCGGCGTTCGGGTTCCGGCTCGGCCGCTTCCTGCGCGTCGGCCAGCGCTCGTCGTACAACTTGATGCTGTCGCGGGCCGACCGGCACGTCGCGCAGCGCCTGGCGGTGGTGGGTAACGCCGCGCAGGGCCTGCATCCGATCGCTGGCCAGGGATTCAACCTCGGATTGCGCGACGCGATGAGCCTCGCCGAAGTCATCGCCGACCGGCGCGTGGCCGGCACCATGGATCCGGGCGATGCCGGCCTGCTGCAGGACTATGCCGACTGGCGCGAGACCGACCGCCGCCGCATCGTCGCCTTCACCGATGGCCTCGTGCGCCTGTTCGCCACGCCGCTCGGCGTGCTGCGGAGCCTGCGCAGTCTCGGCATCCTCGCTTTCGAGGTGCTGCCGCCCGCCAAGTCCGCCCTCGCACGATTGAGCGTGGGTGCGGCTCAGCGCGTGCCGCGGCTCGCCCGCGGCGTACCTCTCGCCGGAACCCGCTGAGCATGGCCACGCCGCGCCGCAAATTTGATTTCGACGTCGTCATCATTGGTAGCGGCATGGTCGGCACCTGCCTAGCCGCGCTCATGGCGCGCGAGGATGCGCTTTCCGGCTGGAAGATCGCGCTGGTCGACCCGGTCCCGCCGCACCGGCCGGACGATCACGCGATGGACCTGCGCGTGTCTGCGCTGTCGCGAGCGTCAGAGCGCATCCTGACGGCGGCCCGCGCCTGGGACGCAATCGTTCCGTATGCCTCGCCATACAGCGACATGGTCGTCTGGGACGCGGCGAGCACGCCGGACCGCCCGGATGCGCTGAAATTCTCCGCGGCTGAGACCGCGGAACCCAACCTCGGCCACATCGTCGAGAACCTGCGCGTGCAGTGGGCACTGCACGAGTCACCGCTGCTGCGCGGCGTGACCGCAGTCCGCAGCGCGCTCGCCGGCCTGGAAATCGATGCAGGCTCGGCACGCGTGACGCTCGAGGATGGCCGGCGGCTAACGTGCCAGCTCGTGATCGGCGCGGACGGCAGCCAGTCGGTCGCGCGCCAGCTTGCCGGTATCGGCCGCTCGGGTTGGGCTTATGACCAGACGGCGGTGGTCGCTCACCTGCAGACCGAGAAGCCGCACCGCGAGACGGCCTGGCAGCGTTTCCTGCCGCACGGTCCGCTCGCGTTCCTGCCGCTCAAGGACGGGCGCGTTTCGCTCGTGTGGAGCACGACGCCGGACGAAGCCGCGTCTTTGCAGGCCGCGAGCGAGGCGGAATTCAGCGAACGGGTCTCGATCGCCAGCGACCACGTGCTCGGCCAGGCGACGCTGGCGAGCGGACGCGCAGGGTACCCGCTCGCGCTGTGGCATGCGCGCACCTACGTGCAGCCCCGGCTCGCGCTGGTGGGCGATGCGGCCCACACGATCCATCCGCTGGCGGGGCAGGGCGTGAACCTCGGGTTCCTCGATTGCGCGAGCCTCGTGCAGGTGTTTGCCGAGGCGTCCGCCAAGGGCGAAGAGCTGCATGGCCTGCGCGTGCTACGCCGCTACGAACGCTGGCGCCGGAGCGAGAACGCTGTGGTCCTGGGGATCTGCGATACGCTCAACCGGCTCTTCACCGAGAAGAGCGTGCCGGTCGCCGGGCTGCGGCGCTTCGGCATGTCGCTGGTGACGAGCCAGCCGTACCTCCGCCGCAAGCTGGTCGAGCGCGCGCTTGGCGTGGGCGGCGATGCACCGCAACTTGCACGGCGGACGGCCGCGACGAATTAACACGGGCAGGCCGACAGCCTGCGGAGTCTCGCGATGCAGAATCAAGACTGGCCGGACACGCTCTTCACGCAGTCCCCGCCGGGCCTCGGCAATCAATTCGACGACGACCCGCTGCTGGGGTCGTGGATCAGGCGCGTACTGCCCGCGTCCATCGCCGCAGAACTGCGCCCTGAGCTGCATGAGCTGGGCGCGCTCGCCGGCGGCGACCTGTACCGGATGCAGCAGGCAGATCTCGCGAACGAACCCGTGCTGACGCAATGGGACGCCTGGGGCAAGCGCATCGACCAGGTCGTGGTGTCGCCGTTGTGGCGCGAAGCCGAGCGTCTCGCTGCGAGGCACGGCCTGGTCGCGACCGGCTACGAGCCGGCCATGGGTCGTCACGCCCGCATCGCACAGTTCCTCAAGGTCTACCTGTTCCACCCGTCGTCGGACGTGTACACGTGCCCGCTCGCGATGACCGATGGCGCGGCGCGCTGCCTGCTCGACTCCGGCAACCACGAGCTGATCGATCGCGCGCTGCCGCACCTCACCTCGCGTGACCCCGCGACGTTCTGGACCAGCGGCCAGTGGATGACCGAGACCACCGGCGGTTCCGACGTCGGCCGTTCCGAGACGCGGGCGGTGCCGGACGACGAGGGCGGCTGGCGGCTGTACGGTCGCAAGTGGTTCACGTCGGCCGTCACTTCGCAGATGACGCTAACGCTCGCGCGCCCGGAGGGCAACCCGCCCGGCGGCAAGGGCCTGGCGATGTTCTACATCGAGCTCCGCGACCTCGACGGCAAGCTGAACGGCATCCGTGTCGACCGGCTCAAGGACAAGCTCGGCACGCGCAAGGTGCCGACGGCGGAGCTGCTGCTCGATGGCACGCGCGCGGCCTTGGTCGGCCCGCCGCTGAATGGCACGCGCTCGATCGAGCCGATGCTCGGCGTCACGCGGATGTGGAACAGCGTCTGCGCGGTTTCGTCCATGCGCCGCGGCCTGTCGTTGGCCCGCTCCTACGCCAGGGAACGCAGTGCCTTCGGCCAGCGGCTCGAGCGGCTGCCCCTGCATGTCGACACGCTTGCCGGTCTCGAAGCCGAGACGTGGGGCGCGTTCCTGATGACCTTCCTGCTGGTCGAACTGAACGGCCGACTCGAGCGCAACGAGATCGACGACCAGCAGCGCGCCCTGCTGCGGCTCATGACCCCGCTGACCAAGCTGATCACCGGCAAGCAGGCGGTAGCGGTCGTGACCGAGGTGATCGAGAGCTTCGGCGGGGCGGGTTACGTCGAGAACACCGGCCTGCCGCAGTTGCTGCGCGACACGCACGTGCTGCCGATCTGGGAAGGCACCACCAACGTCCTGTCGCTCGATGCGCTGCTGCGCAGCGACCTGCACTCTGGACTGGCGGCGCTGATGGCGCGGGCTTCCGGCTGCCTGCGCGCCGTCTCGGAGCCGCGGATGGTCGCCGCGACGCGGCAGGCACTCGGCGCGCTGGAGCGTGTCGCACTCGTGCTCGAGAGCGGGCAGGAGCCCGAAGTGCTGCAGGCCGGCGCGCGGCGGCTCGCGATGACGCTGGCGCGGGCCCTGCAGCTGACGCTGCTGTGCGAACACGCGCAATGGATGATCGATCATGGCGGCGACCGGCGCGGCTATGCGGCCGCGATGCGGTTTGCGCGGCAGCCGGTCGACCTGATGACAGAAGTGGATCCGGAGGCTGACCGGCTGCTGCTCGGCTGACCTTCACCCCTCGCGCTGCAACGGGAGGGATCGCACGAAGAGCGGGCGAGGGTGTAAAAAGGGCAGCACGCTGATTCGGGGGAAACAGCCGATGATGACCAATGCCTCGCCTGAGGCGCCGCACGAGCCCGGTTCGTCCGCGGTCGCCACCGACGATCCAGTTGCGCTGCCCTTCGTCGCGCCCTGCCGCACGCTCGGCACCTGGGAGCCGATCGGTTGGCTCGCGCATGCCTGGGCCGACTTCAAGGTCGCGCCGCGCCAGAGCCTGACCTACGGTGCGGTCGTCGTCCTGCTGAGCTGGGCGCTCGCGTACGGCGCCATCCGCTTCGGCGGCTACTTCGAACTGCTGGCACTGGTCTCGGGCTTCATCCTGGTCGCGCCGTTGCTTGCCGTCGGCACGTATTCCATCAGCGAGCAGATCGAGCGCGGACTCAAGCCGTCGCTGCGCCGCTGCTTCATCGAGGAACGGCGCGTGTTCGGCAACCTCATGGTCTTCGCGCTGATGCTGATGATCGTGTTCCTGGTCTGGTGGCGCGCCGCCTCCGCCGTGCACATCTTCTTCCCGGTGGACATGACCACGCCCGACTGGACCGACTACGTCCAGTTCCTGGGCATCGGCAGTGCGATCGGTTCGATCTTTGCTGTGATCGTGTTCTCGGCCGCCGCGTTTTCATTGCCCATGCTGGCGGACCGCGAAGCCGATTCGATCACCGCGGTCGTGACCAGCATCAATGCCGTGCTGCGCAACAAGCCGGCGATGGCCGTGTGGGCGACGCTGATCGTGCTCGCCGTGGCCCCGGGTTTCGCGCTGCTGCTGATCGGGCGCGAGAAGGGCGCCGGTTTCGCGCTGGTGATGGCCCTGCTCGGGTTCACGCTGCCCTTGATCGGGCATGCGACCTGGCATGCGTACCGCGCGACGATCGATGCATCGGCGTGGCCGCGGAACGAACACCTCGAAAGCTGAGCGCCTCGTCGACAGGCGCCTGTCAGAGATGCAGCCGCGAGAACCCATCCTCGCTCCACGCCTCGCTGCCCACGCCATGGTGAACGAAGAACAGTCCATCCGGATCGTATTTATTCTTTACCGCAGCGAGCTTCGGATAGCTCGTGCCCCAGAACGCCGTCTGCCAGTCGCCTTGAAAATAGTCGCTCTCGGAAACGTATGAGCCCGCCCCGGGCATCGCTCGCAGCAGCTCAGTCATCGCCTTTTCGACGCGGCGGGCATCGGCGCGTGCGGAGGCGGGGTCGGAATTGACGCCAGGCAAGCCGGCATAAGTGGGCGGGCCGCTGCTGGCGATGATCGCCAGCGCGAAGGCACTCAGTGCGTCCGGGTTCGTCGCGGTGTTGCGCGCGGCATCGATTTCGCTTGCTGGTGCGCCCGCCAGCCCCTTGTTGAAATGAACCCCTACGTCCCAGTGCCGCGTACTCGCGAACAACGCATCGACCAGCTGTGCCTGTCGATCCTTGCGCAGCAACGACGCCGGCATCCACGCTGATTTGTAACTGTGAATGAACCAGCCCACCTGTTCCTTGTCGCCCGCCCACACCACATGGGCTGCGGGCGTACCGGGACGATCATCCGTCACCAATACTCCCGGCGCATGTTGCTTGAAGTATTCCGGATCCCAGAAACTCCTGGCCGGCAGCGCCAGCAGTTTGAGCGGCTGCTCGACGGAATACTCCTTCCGCGCGCCAACCCAGTCGATGAGGGGCGCCCAGGTCGCCTCGGCCTGCTGCGGACTCAGGCCCTGGAACACCATCGAGACATTCACGGAGTCTGAGGTGAAGGCGATCTGCTCGCCCCAATGCCGGTTGAACAAGGCGCTCTCGTAGAACTCGACGATCTTTGCGATCAGTGTCCGGTAGGCGTCGTCCGAAGATGCCTTGATCTTGCCGAACATGCCCCCGACGGTCTCGGGCAGTTCGCGGGTGCGCAGGGTCAGCCGGGTGACCACTCCCAGGCTGCCACCACCACCGCCCTTGATGCCCCAGAACAGATCCGGGTCCGTGCACATATTGGCGATGTGCACCTTGCCGTCGGCCGTGACGATTTCCGCCTCCAGCAGTCCCGCCGCCGCCGTACCGTAGTTTTTCGAGAAGTTGCCGAAGCCACCGCTTTGTACAAGACCTGCCACACCCACCGTCGTGCAACCGCCGCCCTGCACGTAACGCCCCCCTTGGGTCGTCACTGCATTGTAGGCATCGCTCCACATCGCTCCGGCGCCCAGGGTGACTGCAGGCTGCGGTGCCTGCATGCCCTTACAGCCGCGCGCGACGAAGGCGTCATGCATGACAACTCCGTTCATGTGACGTGTCCACACCAGCAGCGAATCGGGCGCGTTGGATGTGCCCTGATAGCTGTGCCCGCCGCCTTTGACGACCAGGCGGAGGTTATGTTCGCGCGCGAAATTCACTGCCGCCACGATATCCGCCGTGCTTCGCGCCGCTACAGCATACGCGCTCGACTTTAACGTCCATGCGTCGACCCAGCCACTGGTTTGAGTCAGCGCCGGCTGGTCGCCGATGAAATACGGATTCTTCAGCTGCGCTAGCGCCTCGCTGCAAGCTGTACTGATTGGCGTCACTCCACAGTGTGCGAACGGAGATTCGGGCTTGAGCAACTGTCCGCCGACATCCTGGTTCAATCTTTCCCAGGTCGCTGCGGACGGCCACGCCGGGTCGCCGGGCCGCACTCGGGATCGGATCCGCATCGAACGTGCTGGTCCGGCCCAAGCGGAATCGACGGGTCCGCCAGGCTCGATGCCCGCGAGAAATGGAACTGCCAATGCGGTCCTTAGCAAGTCTCGTCTGTTCATTGAACACCCCTCGCGAACCGTGCGACCCCGATCCCCGCAGATGTTTGCGGGCGAGAATTGACTGCGTCGTGCGATCTACTTCACCAGGTCCGCGAGCCAGTTGGCCACCACGACCCACTCGTCGGTCCGGGAGACCAGAATTCGCAGCGGCGCGGATACCGCGAGGATCAGGCCGCCCCATAACGTCACCGGATGGATGCGCCCGAGCGTCTTCCAGTCCCAGACGAAGAGCGGCACGACGAACAACGTGGCCACTCCCAGTACCACCGGTGGACCCAGGCCGAACAGCAGCGCCCACCGTGCCACTGCGGGCGGCAGCAGCGCGATCGTGCCGAGCAGCATGCAGCGCTTGTGCGCCTGTGGGTCGCGTCGGCGGGCACGAATCCCAGCGACGACGAACACGGCAAACAGCGTGATCGCGACCAGCGGCACGACCAGGAAGCGATGCGGATCCATGCCGAACGGAGCAATGCCGCGGTGAACGGCGTGCAGTGCGACGAGCACGCCGACCACTACCATCACGATCGCCACGCCTGCAGCGATGACACCGAGTCGACGGTGCAGGTCGATGCGGCGGGCAGCCACGAGCCGCGTCTGGATGAACAGCAGCACGACCCAGGCGGTGAACAGGACCGCATGCAGGTGCACCAGGTGCGTGAGTGCCGGCGGCGCAGGCGTGGGCACCGGCAGGATCGGGCGCAGGAAGTACGTCCGCGCGAAACCCAGGATGGCGACCGCGAGGATGGCGACGGCCATGCCGCCGTAAAACCGGCGCTCAGCGCCAGCCGTCGTCCGCAGTGAGCCCAGCGTTGCCATGGTCGACCTCCGGTCAGGCGCGGCCGTAAGTCCGTTCGACGTAGTCCTCGACCAGTTGCTGGAACTCTTCGGCGATGCGTTCGCCCTTGAGCGTCGGGCCTTTCTCGCCGTCGATGTAGACCGGCGCCACCGGGCGCTCGCCCGTTCCGGGCAGGCTGATGCCTAGGTTCGCGTGCTTGCTCTCGCCCGGGCCGTTCACCACGCAGCCCATGACCGCAACGGTCATCTGCTCGACGCCGGCATAGCGCTTGCGCCATTCCGGCATGCGCTGCCGCAGGTGCGACTGGATGTCCTGCGCCAGCTGCTGGAAATACGTCGACGTCGTGCGTCCGCAGCCCGGGCAGGCGATGACCATCGGCGTGAACGAGCGCAGGCCCATCGTCTGCAGGATCTCCTGCGCGACGATGACTTCCTGCGTGCGGTCGCCATTGGGCTCCGGCGTGAGCGAGACGCGGATCGTGTCGCCGATGCCTTCCTGCAGCAGCACGGCGATGCCCGCCGTCGACGCAACGATACCCTTCGAGCCCATGCCGGCTTCGGTCAGGCCGAGGTGCAGCGCGTAGTCGCAGCGGCGCGCGATGTTGCGATAGACGCCGATCAGGTCCTGCACGCCGCTGACCTTGCACGAGATCACGATGCGGTCGTGCGGCAGGCCGATCTCTTCGGCGCGGGCAGCGCTTTCGAGCGCGGAGACGACCAGCGCTTCACGCACGACGTCGCTCGCCTCGAGCGGCTGCGCCTGCTTCGAGTTCTCGTCCATCAGGCGCGTGAGCAGGTCCTGGTCGAGGCTGCCCCAGTTGACGCCGATGCGCACCGGCTTGTCGTGGCGGCAGGCGGTCTCGACCATCTCGGTGAACTGCGGATCGCGCTTGGCTCCGCGCCCGACGTTGCCCGGGTTGATGCGGTATTTCGCGAGCGCCTCGGCACACGCAGGATGCTCGCGCAGCAGCTTGTGCCCGTTGAAGTGGAAATCGCCCACGATCGGCACCGCCACGCCGAGTTGCGCCAGCCGCTCGACGATGTGCGGCACGGCCGCCGCCGCCTCGTCGGTGTTGACGGTGACACGCACGAGTTCGGAACCCGCGACGGCGAGCGCACGGATCTGCAGTGCGGTGCCTTCGACGTCGGCCGTGTCGGTGTTGGTCATCGACTGCACGACGATCGGGTGATCGCCGCCGACCGTCACCGGGCCGATGCGGACGGGCGTGCTGTGGCGGCGGGCAGGGTGGCTGCTCATGGGTGCGCGGCCTTCGTGACGTCGATCCAGCGATGGACGTTGGCTTCGAGCACGTCGAGCGGGATTGCGCCGCTGCCCAGCACCACGTCGTGGAACGCGCGGATGTCGAACCGATTGCCGAGCCGGGCCGTCGCCTCGCCGCGCAGCTGCTTGATCTTCAGCTCGCCGATCTTGTAGGCGAGCGCCTGGCCCGGGTTGCCGATGTAGCGGTCGGTCTCGTTGATGATGTCGAGTTCAGTCTTCGCGGCGTTGGCCTTGAAGTAGTCGATCGCCTGCTGGCGCGACCACTGCTTGTGGTGCAGTCCCGTGTCCACCACGAGCCGCACGGCGCGCCACATCTCGTAGGTCAGCTGGCCGAACTTGTCGTAGGGGTCATCGTAGAAACCCATCTCCTCGCCGAGGCTCTCGCCGTAGAGCGCCCAGCCTTCGACGAACGCAGTCGCCTCGAAGTCGCGGCGGAATTGCGGCAGCTCGCCGAGTTCCTGCGCCAGCGAGATCTGCAGGTGATGGCCCGGCACGGCCTCGTGGATCGTCAGCACGGGGATTTCGTACTTGGGGCGTTCCTCGGGCTTGTAGAGGTTCACGTAGTAGTAGCCCGCGCGCTTGCCGTCCATCGCCGGGCCCTGGTAGTAGGCTGTCGTGGTGTCCGGTGCGATCTGCTCGGCAATCGGCCGCACGCCGTACGGCATGCGCGGCAGCTTGCCGAAGTACTGCGGCAGCAGCGGATCGACGCGCTTGGACATCGCTTCATAGGCATGCAAAAGGTCCTGCGGGTCCGTGTAGCGGAACTTCGGGTCGGTGCGCAGGTACGTCAGGAATTCGTCGAAGCTGCCGTGGAAGCCGGTCTGTGCGATGACCTTCATCATCTCGCCGCGGATGCGCGCGACCTCCTTCAGGCCGATCGCGTGGATCTCGTCCGGCGTCAGGTTAGTCGTCGTGTAGAAGCGAGCGAGTTCGGCGTAGCGGGCCTCGCCATTCGGCGTGTCCCAGAGGCCGACCGAATCGCGGCACTGCGGCAGGTAGTCGTTGACGACGTACCGCTTGAGCTTCGTGTACGACGGCACGACGTGTTTCGTGATCGCGTCACGCGCAGCCGCCTGCAGGCGCGCCTGCTCGGCCGCCGGGATCGAATCAGGCATCTTCACGAACGCTTCGTAGAACGGGCTCTGCGTCGGGTCCGTGACGATCTGCTTGTCGAGCTGCGGTGGCACGCGTTGCAGGACGATCTTCGGCGGCACCAGGCCGCGCTTGACGCCCGCGTGCATCAGCGCGATGTTCTGGTCGACGAGCTTGTCGATCGTGCCGATCCGGTTCAGCCACTGCTCGTAGTCCTCGACCGTCTTGAAGACGACGACGTCCGTGATGCGGTGCATGGAGGCGAGCCCGCCGCGTTGCGACAGCGGCGTGTACCGCGCACCGTAATCGAACGAGTCGATGTTGGCCTGGTACTGGCGGCGGAACAGGTCGCGGTTCAGCCGGTCGGCGGGGGTCAGTTGTTGCGGGTCGATCCTGTCGAGTGCGGCAATGACCGCCTTGTCTGCTTCATAGGACGCCTGCAAGGCGGCCGGGGACAGGTCCGGCCACCGGTCGTCGAAGCGATGGTCGCCGATGTAGGTGGCGGCGGTCGGGTTCTCGCGCAGGCCGCGCTCCCATTCGGCGTCGAAAAGCGCATGTAAGTCCTTGTCAGCGCTGACTTTATCCTGCGAGTGGACCGGCCAGGACAGGGGCGCGGCGAGCAGCAGGAGCAGGGCGGGCAGGACGGGGCGCATGCGGTGACCTCTATATATAGGAGGACTCAGCCCCTGCCCGGGTGGAGCGGTGGGTGAGAGGGGCGTGATGTTCCGGTCCCGGCGCGGCGTTGGCAAGCCGATGCCCTCGCCCCGGTCCCCTCCCGCTCGGCGGGACAGGGAGGATTGCGGCAACTGCACTGTGGTCCGGGCATGCCGGGTGGGGTAAAGTCGGTCCACCCATCGCAAGGTCTGTCCGAAGAGTGGCCGGAAAACGGCCCGCCGAAGGCGCAACCCGCCCGGAAACGCTCAGGCAAAACAACGGCAGCACCTGATGGGCTCTGGAGAGCGGTCCGCCTCGTTGCGGACCCACCGAAGGGGTGCGGCGTCGGC
>JBAVJR010000126.1:0-12070 GCA_049687855.1 Steroidobacteraceae bacterium
ATGCTGGAGATCCTGCAGCCGGTCGCGCAGCCGCTGGTGATCGACGCCGAGCGCAGGCCGTTCGTGATTCTCGTGGTCGGCGTCAACGGCTCCGGCAAGACGACGACGATCGGCAAGCTCGCGCACCGGTTCACGGCCGAGGGCAGGAAAGTCGTGCTGGCCGCGGGCGACACCTTCCGCGCCGCAGCCATCGAGCAGCTGCAGGTCTGGGGCGAGCGCAACAACGTGCCCGTGATCGCCCAGGGCGCGGGCGCCGACCCGGCGGCGGTCACCTTCGACGCACTGCAGGCCGCGCAGGCACGCGGCACCGACGTGCTGATTGCCGACACCGCAGGCCGCCTGCACACGCAGAGCAACCTGATGGCGGAGCTCAAGAAAGTGCGCCGCGTCCTCACCCGGCTCGATCCGACGGCGCCGCACGAAGTGCTGCTGGTGCTCGATGGCAGCCAGGGCCAGAACGCGCTGGCACAGGCGCAGCAGTTCCAGCAGGCCGTGGGCGTCACGGGCCTCGTCATGACCAAGCTCGACGGCACGGCCAAGGGCGGCATCGTGCTGGCCATCGCCGACACGCTGAAGCTGCCGATCCGTTACATCGGCATCGGCGAAACGGCGGCCGACTTCGATGTGTTCGATGCGGGCGCGTTCGTCGACGCCGTGCTGTCGCCTGCGCGTTCGGGGCCCGGCGCGTGATCCGCTTCGATCACGTTTCCAAGCGTTACCCGAACGGGCGCGAGGCGGTCAGCGACCTCTCGCTCGAAATCGCCCGTGGCGAGATGGCGTTCCTCACGGGTCACTCGGGCGCCGGCAAGAGCACGCTGCTCAAGCTGATCGCGCTGATCGAGCGCCCGAGCAAGGGCACGCTGGTCGTCAACGGCCAGAACACGTCTGCCCTGCCGCGCTCGAAGATCCCCGCGTTCCGCCGCCAGATCGGCGTCGTGTTCCAGGACCACAAGCTGCTGATGGACCGGCCGGTCTACGACAACGTGGGCCTGCCGCTCGTCATCGCCGGCGTGCCCGAGAAGGAAATCCAGAAGCGGGTGCGTGCCGCGCTCGACCAGGTGGGCCTGCTGGGCCGCGAGCGCACGCGCCCGATCGAGCTCTCGACCGGCGAGCAGCAACGCGTCGGCATCGCGCGCGCGATCATCGGCAAGCCGGCCCTGCTGATCGCCGACGAACCCACCGGCAACCTCGACCCCGATCTCGCGATCGAGGTCATGAACATCTTCAAGCGCTTCAACGACGTCGGCGTCACGGTGCTGATCGCAAGCCACGACATCCACCTGATCGAGCGCTTCGGCGTGCGGCGCGTGATCCTGGCGCAGGGCCGCACGGTCGACTCGTGGGATGCCCATCCCGAACCGGCCATGCCCGCAATGCGGGCGGATCGACCATGAAGCAGTGGTTCGAACGGCACGTGCAGACGCTGGTGGGCTCGCTGGGGCGGCTCTGGCAGCAGCCCTTCGCGACGATGCTGACGATCGTCGTCATCGGCATCGCACTCGCGCTGCCGGCCTGCCTGCACGTGCTGGTGCAGAACGTGCGCGTCGCGAGCGGCGGCTGGAACAGCGCGCTCGACATCTCCGTCTACATGAAGCCGAGCGCGTCGCTGGACCAGGCGAAGCGCGCGGCCGAGCGCATCCGCCAGCGCCGCGACGTCGACGAAGTCACGCTGATCGAAGCCGATGCCGCGCTCGCCGAGTTCCGTCGCAACTCGGGGTTCGGCGCCGCGCTGGATGCCCTCAAGGACAACCCGCTGCCGCACGCGCTGGTGGTGCGACCGGATGCCGAGTTCCGCGAGGCCAGTCGCGTGCAGGCGCTTTCGAACGAGCTCAAGAAGATCGACGGCGTCGACATCGTGCAGCTCGACACCGAGTGGGTCAGCCGCTTCAACGCGATCCTCGACGTGATTCGTCGCGGCGTCTTCCTGGCCGCCGTGCTGTTCGCGCTCGGCATCCTGGTCATCATCGGCAACACGATCCGCCTCGACATCGAGAACCGCCGCGGCGAAATCGAGGTGACGAAGCTCGTGGGCGGCAGTGACGCTTTCGTGCGCCGGCCGTTCCTCTACAACGGCGTCTGGTATGGGCTGGCCGGCGGCCTCATTGCGGGCCTCATCGTCGCCACCGTCGTCGCCGTGCTGAGCGCACCGGTGCAGCGTATTGCCGGCCTGTACGGCAGCAAGTTCGAGTTGCAGGGCGTCGGGTTCATCGGCTGGGTCGCGCTGCTGCTGGGCGGCGCACTGCTCGGCTGGCTCGGTTCGTTCATCGTCGCCACCCGCGAACTGCGCGAGATCGAGCCGAAGTAAGCCCCGCGGCTCACTCGCCGGGCGCACCCTCTTCCGCCTGCTCTTCCTCCGCGGGCAACCGCTCGAACGGCGACCACTTGAAGTCGCGATCGCCCAGGTCACAGGCGGATCCGAGCTCGGGCAACGCGATTTCGAGGAACGCAAGCATCTCGTCGGGCGGCGAGATGATCACCATCAGGTCGCCCTTTTCCTGCAGGCGCACGGTGTGCTGCAGCGAGTCGAACGAGTAGCCGGTCGGGCGGTCGTTCTTCAGTTCCTTCAGCAGGACCCAGACCGGCAAGCCGCCGCAGACCTCGATCCGGTCGGACTGGATGCGCACGAGGTACTGCCGATAAAAATCGGCGGGCTGCGTGGTGTGGAATTCCGCGAGCAGTTGCCCGTTCAGTTCGATGAAACAGACCTCGTCGCCATACTCGGTGGAGTCGCCGTTCTCGACGTAGGTCACCTTGCCTGCGCGGCACTGGCCCTCATCGCCAGCTCGATGCTCCACGACCAGGAGTGAGACGTCTTCCTCGTCCGTGGCGAGCTGCCAGCGCCCGTCGACCGTTGGCACGTCGATACGCTCCCTTGAGCCCTTGGCAATCGAATGGACGGTGATGGCATCGGCGCAACCGGTCAGCCAGAGCGCGATGGCTGCCATCGCAGCCGGGAAGATCCATGCACTTCGCCCGTTCATGATCGCCTCCAGCGGTCCGGACCATGACCAAGGTGCTCCGGCAGGGGCGCAACGCCATCAGGGAAAATCAGCCGGGCCGCGATCTGCCAGATAGGTGCCTGTTTTTATTTAGCTTTTTCTGTCTGCAGCTTGGTTATGAGGAACTTCCAGGTCATTTAGCACTCCAACTCGCAGACTGCTAATATCCCCACGAGACAGGTACTGAGAGGTACGTCGAACCGATGACCATGGCCACCGCCCTTGTTGCCCGCACGCCCGCTGAACTGGCCCTCGCCGGCCCGATCGGCAGCTTTGACGCGTACGCCGACACGGTCAGCCGCATCCCGGTCCTGACGCGTGAGGACGAGCACGCGCTTGCCGTCCGCTACCACCGCGACGGGGACCTCGACGCGGCGCGCCAGCTCGTGCTGTCGCACCTGCGGTTCGTGCTGCACATCGCGCGCGGCTATGCCGGCTACGGCCTGCCGATGGGTGACCTCGTCCAGGAAGGCAACGTGGGCCTCATGAAGGCCGTGAAGCGCTTCGACCCGGCGGTCGGCGTGCGTCTCGTTTCGTTCGCGGTCCACTGGATCCGTGCCGAGATTCACGAGTACGTGCTGCGCAACTGGCGCCTGGTGAAAATCGCCACGACCAAGGCGCAGCGCAAGCTGTTCTTCAACCTGCGCAAGCACAAGAAGAACCTGGGTTGGCTGTCAGCCGCGGAAACCACGGCCGTGGCGCGCGACCTGGGCGTGACCGAGCACGACGTGACCGAGATGGAGCGGCGCCTGTCGTCACGAGACGTCTCGTTCGACCCAACGCCGGACGCGGACGACGACGACCCGTCGTCGTATTCGCCTTCGGCGTACCTGCCGGCTCCGGACTCCGACCCGGCCGTGGCGATCGAAAACTCGGAATGGGATGACGACGTCAGCGAGCGCGTGTCGCAGGCGATGACGCAGCTCGACGAGCGCAGCCGCGCCATCCTGCGCGCGCGCTGGATGGAAGAGCCCAAGGCGACGCTGCACGACCTGGCCGACCAGTACGGCGTGTCGGCCGAGCGCATCCGCCAGATCGAGGCGAATGCCATCAAGAAGCTGCAGAAGCTCGTGGTCGCCTGACGGGCAGGAAGGGCAGGAAGGCCCGGAAGGCGAGGAAGGCCAGAGGTCTTACTTACTTCCTTCCCTTCCCTTCCCTTCCTTCCTTCCCTTCCGGGCCTTCCCGGCCTTCCTACCCCTGCTTCGCCTTCTGCACGCTTTCCTCGGTCACGGGCACGATGGTGATTTCCACGCGCCGGTTCTGCGCGCGACCTTCGTCCGTTTCGTTCGACGCGACCGGGTGAGCCTCCCCGGCACCGACCGTCAACACTCGCGACCTGTCCACGCCATGGCTCGACAGGTAAGCCGCCACGCTGCTGGCGCGCTTCTCTGAGAGCTGCTGGTTGTACGCATCGCTGCCGACGCTGTCGGTGTGCCCGGCCACTTCGATGACGGTCTTGTTGTACTCGCCGAGCGTGGCGGCAACCTTGTCGAGCACCGGGTAGAACTGCGAGTTCAGGTCAGCGCTGTTGAACGCGAACGTCACGCCGCCGGGCATGTCGAGCGTGATGTTGTCGCCGGTGCGGACGACATCGACGCCGGTGCCCGCCATCTGCTGGCGCAGCTTGGCTTCCTGCTTGTCCATGTAATAGCCGACAGACCCGCCGACGAGCGCGCCCGCGGCCGCCCCGATCATCGCGGACTTGAACGGGTTGTTGCCCGCGCTGAGCAGACCGACCACCGCGCCGGCGGCTGCACCGTAACCCGTGCCCTTGCGGGTCTTCTCCTTCTCGGGGTTCGTCGCGAAGTCTTCCATCGAGGCGCACCCGGCCAAGGCCACGGCGGCGGCGGCAAACAGGGCGATCAAGCCGGATCTGGCTGAACGATTCATGAGCAACTCCTGATTAGAAATTTCACAGTCCGTGTGCTGGCCTGCGTTTATCGGCGGATTATACATCCTTGGTTGATACTCGTTCGATCGTGGCTGCGCGCACCGCGACTGTGACGGCCCGACAAGCATCTAGATGCAGCAGATCGGGTCAGAGTTCCCCGGAAGCGCGATCGCCATGGCAGACCCGGGCCACGCCAAACGTGCAGCTGACGCACAGGTCTGCCGCGTCGTGAACGCGAGCGTCAGCAGCATTGGTTCTCACCGCCGCAGTGGCAGATGAATGCGAGACCGGGCTTGCGGCAGGTTGCAACGAGCAGGTTTTCCGGGATCTTCATGGCGGCCCGTCAGCACAGGGCCGACGCGGGTATCGGGCCATCGATTCCATTAGAATCGCGCTCCCCCGCACCAGAATCCGACCGGGAGTGCCCGTGCCCGCCAGCCCCCTGAATCCGCTCGACCTGTACGACGTCCGCGCCTCGCTCACCGAAGAAGAGCGGATGGTGCAGGACTCCGTGGCGCGCTTCGTGGACGACGCCGTGCTCCCGATCATCCGGCCGCACTTCGAGAACCACACGTTCCCGAAAGAACTGGTCGGCGAACTCGCGGGGCTCGGCCTGCTCGGCAGCTCGCTCGATGGCTTCGGCTGCGCGGGCATGAACGCCGTGAGCTACGGCCTCATCTGCCAGGAACTCGAGCGCGGCGATTCGGGCCTGCGCAGTTTCGTGTCGGTCCAGTCGTCCCTCTGCATGTACCCGATCTACACGTACGGCAGTGAAGAGCAGAAGCAGCGCTATCTGCCGCGCATGGCGAAGGGTGAAGTGATCGGCGCGTTCGGCCTCACTGAACCGCACGGTGGCTCCGACCCAGCCAACATGAAGACGCACGCGAAGCGCCGCGGCGGCGACTGGGTGCTGAATGGCGCCAAGATGTGGATCACGAATTCACCGATCGCCGACGTATTCATCATCTGGGCGCGGGCCGAGGAAGGCATCCGCGGCTTCCTGGTGGACCGGGGCACGAAAGGCCTCGAGACGCCGGAGATCGAGAACAAGTTCTCGCTGCGCGCCTCCGCGACGGGCGCGATCTTCCTGAACGACGTGGTGGTGCCCGATTCAGCGCTGCTGCCCGGCACCACCTGCGGCATCAAGGCGCCGCTCTCGTGCCTCACGCAGGCGCGCTACGGCATCACCTGGGGCGTCATCGGCGCTGCGCAGGCCTGCCTCAAGGAAGTGCTCGAGTACTCGAAGACACGCATCCTGTTCAACCGGCCGCTGGCCGCGACGCAGGCAATCCAGATCCGGCTCGCCGAGATGTCGCGCAAGATCACGCTGGCGCAGCTCATGTCGCTGCAACTCGGCCGCCTGAAGGACGAGGGCCGCATGTCCCCTTCGCACGTATCGCTCGCGAAGTGGAACAACTGCCGCGCGGCGATCGAAGTCGCGCGCGATGCACGCGACATCCTCGGCGGCTCCGGGATCAGCGCCGAGTACGTGCCGATCCGCCATGCGCTCAACCTCGAGAGCGTCATCACGTACGAAGGCACCGAGACCATCCACCAGCTGACGATCGGTCGCGAACTGACGGGCATCAACGCGTTCTGACCCTCCGCGCGCGAGCGCCCAGGGACGGGTCTACGGCGTGTCCCTGGCCACACGAACACGGCCCGGGCCGAATCGCTACTTGCGCGTGACCGCGTACTCGACCGTCACCACGGCCTTGACCAGCTTCTCCACGGTGCTCGTGTCATAGCTGCCGTAGTCGGCCGTCTCCGTCGAATTGGGCGAGGTGATCTGGAATACGCCCTGCGATGCCGAGCGCAGCGGCCCCACCGTGACGCCGCTGTTCGCGGCAAACTGCTGCGCACGCAGCAGGGAATCCCTGGTGGCGGCACCGATCAGCCGCACCTTCACTGCATTGAGGTCGGTGAAGATGTACTGCGGCGGCATCGCATTGATCGCGACTCCTTCGCTGATCAGGCGTGATGCGCCGGTCGCGATGCTGCCGATCTGCGCGACGTTCTGCGACGAGAACTCGAACTGGCGGCTGAGTTCGTACCCGAGCACACGGCCCGTTTGCACACCGCCGGGGCCGAACTCGTACACGGTCTGCGTGTTGACGCTGCCCTGCTGCAGGGCTTTCGCGTCGGCGCCCGCGACCGACTCGACGTACTTCACGACTCGAGCCGAGTCGTCAGCGAGCTTACGGTAGGCCGCGGGCAGATCGGGCGCGCGTACGCTGACGATCGCGCGCCAGGTGCCGGCGTCGGAGACCACCTTCTCTTCGGCATAGCCCTTCACCGTGATCTTGTCGCCCGCCAGCTTGATGCGCTCGAGGCTGGCCGCGACGATCCACGCGGCCAGCACGAGACCGACGGCGAGTGCGACGCCGAGCGCAAGGAAGGCCGCCGTGGACTGGCCACGCTGGCGCGCGAATGGCGCGGCAGGATGAAAACCGTGTGTCGTCATGAAAATCTTCCTGCCTGGCAGCGG
This sequence comes from Steroidobacteraceae bacterium, assembly GCA_049687855.1. Taxonomy (GTDB): domain Bacteria; phylum Pseudomonadota; class Gammaproteobacteria; order Steroidobacterales; family Steroidobacteraceae; genus RPQJ01. The sequence continues at coordinate 7,379 of JBAVJR010000126.1, forward strand.
CTGGCACGCTCTGGGTGCCGGCATTCTTCACGAAAGTGACGCACGGTGTCAGTCCAGGCGTGCCGGGTTTCAACGCTCATGCTGCAAGTCACTGAAACAACGGGCTCTTTTCAACTGGCACGCAGCTTGCTTGTATACATCGTCCTTCATTGGCCCCGACGAGCAGAAGAAACGCCGCGGGGCGAGGGACGGGCAAGCCAGCCCATGGTGGGGATGTTCGCCAGGGGATTTCAGCCGGCCGGAACGACGCGTGCGTCAGCGGTCGTCGTTCGCGTCGACGGCAATTACGCGATCGCCCGCTTCGATTCGCAGCGCCGGATCGCTCCAGCACCCGAACCGGCGTTGCCCGCGACGGATCTCGACGATCACGGTGCCCTCGGCTTCGCGCGCGAGACGCCCCACCTCCTCCGCGCGGGCCTCGCGCTCGACCAGCTGGCACTGCCCACGGTATGACAACAATTCCGACACGAAGTCGATCGTGCCCTGCGTGTTGACCGCATCGGCCATCAGGTAGCCGCCAAAGCGCGACGGCGAGACGATCTCGTCGGCCCCGCCCGAGCGGACGATCTTGACGTTCTCCGGCTCGGCGACGCTGGCGATGATGCGCACCTTGTCGGACAACGCGCGCACCGTCAGCACGATCAGCACCGTCGTATCGTCACGGCCCACGCTCACGATCACCGAGTGCGCCCGCTGCACGCCGGCCACCTGCAGGATTTCCTCGCTCGACGCGTCGCCGTGCAGCCCGATGAAGCCGCGGTCGGCCGCGCGCGCGACTTCGTCGCGGTTCGGGTCGATCACCGCGATCTGCCCGGTCTCCCAGCCGCGCAGCAGCAGTTCGGCGGCGGCGATCGAGCCGCTGTGGCCGTAGCCGCATAGAATGACGTGGTCCTTCAATTCGCGCTGTAAACGCAACATGCGCCATTCCTCGATGAACTGCTGGAGGACGAGCTGATACGCCGTGCCCAGGAACGTCAGCCAGACGAAGATCCGCACGGGCGTGACGAAGAACGCGTCGATCAGACGCGCCTCGTCGGAAACCGGGACGATGTCGCCATAACCGACGGTGGTGATGGTGACCATCGTGAAATAGAAGACGTCCGAGACCGAGACGTGGCCGTCAATCTGGTCGCGGAGGCCGTCGCGGTCGAACAGGAAGACGAGGAACACCGACGCGACCATCAGCAGCACGAACGCTGCACGCAGCATCAAGGTGACTTCGGGGGGGCGCGCGGCTCGCCGGATCAGCAGCGGCAACGCGTGGTCGCCCCGATCCGCCCGAATTCGTCGCATCGTGCGGCGCATCCAGCCGAGTCGAGCCCGTCGTGATCCGGTCGTCTGGCCGGTCCGGCGCGAAGATGTCACATGGATGCCCCATCAGGGGCAGCGGATCGCCACCCGGCGCACCCACGAATATAGCGCAAGCCGCTGCGGGTTCGGCAGCGCGTGGAGCGGCTGGTCCGCTCAGGCGACCGCGAGCGGTGTCAGTTCGTAGCCGATGACTTCGCGGGTCTGGGGATCGAGGATCGGCGTGCCGCTGTTCCAGCGGCCGGTGACCAGGGCCGCCTCGAGCAGTGTGCGGTTAGGCACCACGGACGCCAGCATCAACCCGCCCTGGGGGTCGCGGACGAACGCCGTCACCGACGAACTCGGATTTCCGGCAGTGGCCGGCTCGGGAAACAGCAGGGCGAGGACTTCCTCTGGAATGGTCGTGTTGGACATGGTCTTGGTGTTCAGGTGCTCCTGGGCAAAGAGCCAGCAACTTGCGTGCCAGCGCGCCGGCCCAGCAATTGCAACCAGTTCGGCTGCTGGCAATGAGGCGTGGGTGACGCAAGACGTCCATCGCGGTGACGGGCGCCGTCCATGTGTGAGGTGCGTCACGTTGCGCAGTGGTCGACCGCTTGGTCGCCAAGCACGCAGGGGCGCACATTAAGTAAACTCCGCGACCGGGATGCAGCCGCCTGCGCGGAGGAAGACCATGAACAGCAACGACACCCGGCTGCCGGACATCATCGCGCATCGCGGCAATGCCATTGAGTTCCCCGAGAATACGTTGCAGGCGCTGGAATCGGCCGTGACCCTCGGGGTGCGCCACGTCGAGTTCGACGTGCAACTGACGGCCGACCGGGTTCCCGTCGTGTTCCACGATTCCGATCTCGCGCGCGTGGGCAACCGTCCCGAGAGCGTGCACGCGCTGACGTGGTCGCAACTCGCCGAAATCCCGGTCGGCGAGGTCAGCCGCTTCGGCGACCGCTTCGCCTACACCTGCGCCCCGTCGCTGGCACAGACGGTGGATGCGATCGCCGGCTGGGATGGCGTCACGGCCTTTGTCGAAGTGAAGCGCGCCAGCCTGCGTCACTTCGGCCGCGAAGCCGTGTTGCGCCGGGTGAGCGAAGTGCTGCAGCCCGTGCTGAGCCGCTGCGTGCTGATTTCGTTCGATCTCGCCGCCGTCAAGATCCTGCGCCTGATGACGGGCGCGCGGATCGGCTGGGTGCTGAGTCAGTACGACGCAGACAGCTTGCGCGAAGCGACTGCGCTCGCGCCTGAATTCCTTTTCTGCAACCTCGAGCGCGTGCCCGCCACGGCGGAGCAGCTGTGGCCGGGGCCGTGGGACTGGGCCATCTACGAAGTGCGCGACCTCGCAACCGCACGCCACTGCCGTGAGCTGGGTGCGAAATATGTCGAGACGATGGCCGTGCGCAGCCTGCGCAACGAGTATGACGGGGCCGCATCCGGAGCATGAGTGCCCCCGACGGTGACGAGGACCTCGCCTGGCTCGCCGGCGAACTGAGCGCGATCCGCCGCGAGCTGCTGCCTCACGGCGAATCGCGCGCGCTGTACCTCGCGCTGGATCAGGGTGGCACGTCGAGTCGCGCAGTCCTGTTCGACTCGGTCGGCCGCGAACTGGCAGCCGCCCACGTTCCAATCAATACGCGCAGGGCGGGGGACGATCGCGTCGAGCACGATGCAGCCGAGCTGCTGCAGTCGCTGCGCACAGCGGCGCACGATGTCGCGGAATCACCCCTCGCGGCCGGCCGCCCGATCGTCGCGGCCGGGCTCGCCACGCAGCGTTCGACGATCTGCTGCTGGGACCGCAACGACGGGACGCCGTTGAGTCCTGCCCTCTCCTGGCAGGATCGCCGCAACTCGTCCTGGCTGGATGCACAGCTGGGCGCGCGCTCCGGGTGGGTGCGAGAACTCACTGGACTGCCGCTGTCGCCGCACTATGGCGCGAGCAAGATGCGCTGGTGTCTGGACGAGCTGCCCGCAGTGCGGCTGGCCCTGCGCGACGAGCGGCTCTGCGTCGGGCCTCTCGCCAGCTTCCTGGTGCAGGGCCTGTGCGCGGCGGACGAGGCCTGCGTCGACCCGGCCAATGCATCGCGCACGCTGCTGTTCGACCCCGCGGTACTGGACTGGTCGCCGCCGCTGCTCGAGGCCTTCGGCATCCCGGCTGCCGTCCTGCCACGTTGCGTCGGCACCCTGCACGATTTCGGCACGATCCCGGTCGATGCAACCCGGCGTGTGCCGCTGCTCGCATGCAGCGGGGACCAGTCCGCGGCGGTCTTTGCGTTCGGCCCACCCACGACGACCACCGCGTATGTCAACGCTGGAACAGGCGCATTCGTGCAACGCGTGTTGCGCGACGGTGCGGGCCCTGCGCCGCACGGGTTGCTGAAGAGCGTGCTGTACGCGCGGACCGACGATGCCGTGGGCGCGCTCCATTGCCACGAAGGCACGGTCAACGGCGCCTACGCCGCACTCGAGTGGCTCGGCAGGCGTGTTGGCGTCGACGTCAAGCGCACGCTGAAGACGCTGTCGGCATCGCTCGCCGGCGCTGACGTGCCGCTCCTGTTCATGAACGGAGTCGGTGGACTCGGCGCACCTTACTGGTTGCCCGATTTCCACAGCGAATTCCTGGCGCCCGGGGGCGGCCCTGCCAGCAGCGTCGCTGACGCGACCGAGCTGCAGCAAGTCGGTGCGGTCGTCGAGAGCATCGCGTTCCTGATAGCAGTCAATGTGCTCGCCATGCACCGTGCGACGCCCCTGCAGCGGCTGACGATCACCGGCGGACTCGCCGCGTGCGACTACCTCTGTGAAGTGCTGGCCGCAGTCACGCAGATGTCGGTGGAACGACCGATGCTGCTCGAAGCGACTTCTCGCGGCATTGCTTACCTGGCCGCGGGCCAGCCGCAGGACTGGCAGCCCGTGCCCATCGAGAAGTCGTTTGCGCCGGCCGGGGAACATCCCGTGCTCGACCGATTCGATGAGTGGCGCGCCGCGATGGCCGTGCGCACCGGCGCGGCATAGGACTCAGCCGGAGCAGAACGACTCGAGGATTTGCCGCTCGACCCAGGTCGGCCCGGCGACGCCATCGTAAAAGCCGCAATGCCCGCCGTAAGGGGTGTGCGTGATGTCGAGCACGGCGGGCCGCGCGATGCGCGCGAGGTCGGCCGCGGGGATGATCGGGTCGTCGTTCGCCGCGATGATGCGGACCCGAGCATCGCGCAGCGCTTCCAACGGCTCGAGCGCCCGGCCGACCAGCGCGTAGCCCCGCAGGTATTCCGGCAACGACGGAAACCCGCCGTAGCCGCACGCCAGCCGATGGGTCATCTCGGTGAGGTTGCCCAGTTCCAGTATGTCGTCGAGCGAGTGGTACACGTCGGGCCACGCCTCGCGCTTCTTGCGCAGCGA